>NZ_JXCG01000001.1:300000-483520 GCF_001317345.1 Thermococcus sp. EP1
TAGCGACTTATAATAATCCGCCATTCTATCGTTGCCATTTAATAACGCTTTTCTGGACAACTCCATATAACGGTGATATTTTTCTTTTGCATTATTGTACTTGTGGATTGCATAATTTGCGTGATTAGTCACCTCTTCAAATACTACTCCGATAGTCATCAACACTAACCCCAAAGCAAGGGCCTTCCTCCACATTAATTACCACCAATGATTATAACTAAGCAACTACAATAAAAAGTTTTTTGGGAAATAATCGATTACCACTAGTAGAGTTTTGAATCGGAGTTAGATAACTATCAACTAACATTCAAACTCTGCGTATTTTTGACAAAAACCTTCAGAAGCCATTAACTAGCTAAAACACCCAAAAAGGTTTAATAAGTCCCAAACGTATTGAATATCATGTTTGATATAGAAGAATTTACTCGATGGATTAAACAGGCAGAGTATACACTTAAACTACTCTTGGGCATATTTTAAGGCTCAACAAGCCGGAGAACTTGCAGTAAAAGCTCTTTTATACGGACTGGGAATAATGGCATACGGACATTCAATAAAGAAGCTCTTAGATGTTCTGTCAAAGGATATAGATGTCCCAAATGAAATGTTTAGATACGCAAGGATTTTGGACAGGCATTATATCCCACCCAGATATCCGGATGCATATGTAGAAGGGTCTCCCTACGAATTCTACGGTATCGAGGATGCTGAGGAGGCAATTAAAGCCGCTAATGTCATAATAAAATTCATAATGGGTGTTGCAAATGATTCCATACGAAAAAGAGATTAAAGAATACGTCAAGAATATTAAAGAAAAACTCGACCCCAAGCTGATTATTCTTCACGGATCAATAGCAAAGGGGACCTTTGGTCTGGGGAGTGATGTTGATCTTCTTGTGGTCTCAGATGAGCTTCCCAAGAATTTCAATGAGAGATTGAGATTACTTTACGAACTGGACAACACAAGAGCCCCGCTTGATATAAAGGGATATACAAGTAAAGAGTTCAAGAAGATGATATTAAAGGGTCATCCCCTTGTGTTAGATGCCCTAGAGGATGGGATAGTACTCTTTTCAAAGAAAGAATTCTTGCAAGAAGTCAACAAACTCTTTAAAAAGGCCAAAAGGTCATTTAAACGCATTGAAAATGGATGGATGAAAGTTAAGAGATAAGCTCTCCGAGTAACACTCTTAGAAGATTCCTTCCTGACTCTTCAGATATTTTTAGCTATTTTCATTGTGATTGTGCTTTCAATTACTGCTGCAATGAATATTAGAACTATTGATATTCCCACAAGCTTGAAAAACTCTTTAGCATCTTCTTCAGTGATTATTTCTTCCTTCTTGCCTAAAGCGAATCTCAATACCTCATAGGGGATTTTAAAGCCAGTGGCTCCGGCTATAATTAAGCCGGGGATTTCGAAAACGCCATGAGGAATTGTTAAGAGTAGGAATACGTTCAAATCATTTAATGATAATGCTTCATAAAATAGTGCACCTAAGTTCATGCCATTTAATACTAGATTTAAGAATGCCAAACCCCCAAAAGTCAATGTTCCACCAAAAGAAAGTATTAAAGCCGCTTTGAAATTGTTGGTGAAGATATAAGAAAAACTTAGCTTTTCTTCACTAAACTCTTTTTCCAGAAAAGGGGCAATATTTATGTCATTTTCATGAATTGTATAATGAGTTGAGAGTGAGACTCCAAGGAGAAATCCGATAAAAAATAGTAAGAATGAAATGAAAATAGACCTGCTAACATTGTCGTTCAATTCTGAGCCCCCTTTGCCATTGGCAGGAGGAATTCTATGGCATATCCAAGCTCTGTGTAGATTAGTGTGAAGGCCAACATTACCCCAAGGAAATCTGTCGCTGATTTAATAGGGAGGAAGTCGTTAAAGAGCAACGCTATGCTCACAGTTGTTCCAAAAGCCATTATAAACCCAACGACAAGTAAACCAATGTACTTTCTCAGGGATCCTTTCATGATAAATCCCCCCTTAGGCCCACACCACAAGACCCACATAAGGTATTGCCTTAGCTACAGTTTTTAAACCAAACTTTAGAGCAAATTTTGTGGCTACTGCAGCGCTTCCTAATACTGCAGTACCTGCCTTTACTCCACCAATAGCTTGTTGCCAATCTCCTGTTTTATGCCACCTATAGATCCCATATCCTATATCAAATTTCCCTTCTTCAACAGCTCCTCCAACCACCACACCAATAGCCATCAACACTAATCCCAAGGCAAGCGCCTTTCTCCACATTAATTACCACCAATGATTATAATTCAATGACAATAATAAAAAGTTTTTTAGGAAAAAGTTGATTACCACTATTGAGGTTTTGAATTTGGGCTGAACACTTGTCAAAGATTTCCAGCCAATATTCGAACATCTCCAATTTAACAAATATCTACTGAACTGCGTAAGTTATCTTGTAGTTCCACAACCTTTTTATGTTATTTTTTATTGATGTAAATTTGCTAATAAGCCTCTTTACGGGGGTGCTAAAATGAAGTACATAAAAATAAAATTAACGCTTTTAATGCTATTACTCTTAACAGCAACCCCTACAAGTGCTTTAACAATTCCCATTGGCACCCTCGAAACCAAGTACATAATTATATCCGAAAACCGCCCCACAATCCTAGGGGTCTCTCTAAATTATGATATCTCAATGAGTGAGTTATATGGCTCAATAATAGAAGGAAGGTATGAAATAAGCCTAGCAAACTACAGCGTTGAGTATGCTATGTATACAGGAAAAAGGAAAATTATTTGGGCACCCCCGGTTAAGTCCTCAAAATTTATCCCCCAATATAATGAGTCCGTGTATCTTCCTGAAGATTTGAAAAAAATAGTGAAAGAAATTGCAGAGTCTAGTGACACCGTCGCTGAATTTGCATGGCGAGTTTCGTGGTTTGTCCACAAAACCATAACGTATGAAGATGTTTCTTACATAACTGAACTTGGGCGTGTGATTTTTACCAAAAATGAAACGAATTGGCTGATTGACGAAATATGGGAAAAGAAAAAAGGTGTTTGTAGGCACAAGGCAATTTTGGCACAACAAATGCTTAGATATGCTGGTATTAATGCAGAATACGTTGGAGGCTACGTTTTAGTCCCTGTAGGTGGAAGCCACAAATATATTGAGCCGTCCGAACTCAACACAATACCAGAGTTAGTACAGTTCTCAACCCACACAGGCCTAGGCCATGCATGGGTTATTGTAAATGATCCTGAAGTAGGCTGGTATCCCATAGATCCAACAAGGCAGAGAGATCCTCTCCACCCGATACTCCACGACAACATCGCAGTATACGTTGGAAATTACACCCCCTTTGCACCAGACGAAATTCCCCTTTTCAGACTCGAAAGTGTGCAAAATTACACCACCAATGCTAATGAAGTGAGATATAAAGGTATGAAAATAATTGAATCCAGCGAAACCGGTATAGTGATTTACAACCCCAAAGACGACCAAATTGATTACTATTCTGGTGGTTATGCGTTAATAATCCCCCAATCATTTAATTGGTCTTATGAGAAGTACTTCCAGAACAACACGATAAACACTAATATAACGGTAATACACAGAAAAGGAAAGTACTATGTTAAAATCGATGGAATTGAGATGCCTTTATATTTCACAAATGGGGGCAAGGTAGTAAAACCCCTGTATAAAAAAGGAGAGTATTACGTGTACAGGGAAAGTGATATTCCCATAATAGACGAAAAGGCCTCTTTTGAGACACCATATTACTTGTTAAAGGTGGATGTAAAAGAGGATATTTTCATGGAAATCCCTGGAGCTAAAATACCAAACTCACCTCTTCTGTTCCAGCGTGTGATCCTTCCATATTAATTTGGCCTCGTTCTTGGCTTTTTAGAACAGTTTAACATCCCAAATTTTCTAATAAATTCAATACAAAAAGCATCGAAAGATTTATAAATTAATTTTTGGTTATCAACATCGACGCCCCGGTGGTGTAGCCCGGTCAATCATGCGGGACTCTCGATCCCGCGACCCGGGTTCAAATCCCGGCCGGGGCACCAGAAAGCGGGCCCGTGGCTCAGCCTGGTCAGAGCGCCCGCCTGATAAGCGGGAGGTCCGGG
The DNA here is from genome assembly GCF_001317345.1 of Thermococcus sp. EP1. NCBI lineage: Archaea > Methanobacteriati > Methanobacteriota > Thermococci > Thermococcales > Thermococcaceae > Thermococcus > Thermococcus sp. EP1. The sequence goes on from NZ_JXCG01000001.1 coordinate 304,121, forward strand.
GTTCGAAGCCCCGCGGGCCCACCAAAAGCTCTTCTAAAGGAAACGTTTCGAGAGCTTTTTATACACAAAAACCCAGTGATAACCATGCACGTTAAAACTTACATTGCTAAACTCGTTGATCTTGTGGAACTTGAAAGAGAGGCCGAAATAGAGGCCATGCGAGAAGAAATGCGAAGACTTAAGGGATATGAAAGAGAGAAAGTCGGTAGAGCGATTTTAAATCTCAACGGGAAAGTAATTGGTGAAGAATTTGGCTTCAAACTTGTAAAGTATGGAAGGAAAGAGCCATTTAAAACTGAAATTGGAGTTGGAGACCTGATTGTAATAAGTAAGGGGAATCCACTAGCCAGTGATCTTGTTGGTACTGTTGTAGAAAAAGGAAGTAGATTTATTGTGGTAGCCCTCGAAGCTGTGCCCTCTTGGGCCTTTAGAAACGTTAGAATAGACCTCTACGCTAACGATATAACCTTCAGAAGACAGCTTGAGAATCTTAAAAAACTGAGTGAAAGTGGTATTAGGGCATTAAAGCTTATTCTAGGTCAAGAAACCCCATTAAAAAGTTTTCCTGAAGAGTTCACCCCTTTTGACAGGAACTTAAACCAAAGTCAAACGGAGGCCGTAAGCCACGCCTTAGGAAGCGAGGATTTCTTTCTAATCCATGGACCCTTTGGTACCGGTAAAACAAGAACTTTAGTAGAACTCATTATACAGGAGGTCAAAAGAGGAAGCAAAGTTCTTGCAACGGCCGAAAGCAATGTGGCCGTTGATAATCTTGTAGAAAGACTTTGGGGGAAAGTTAAACTCGTCAGGTTGGGCCACCCTTCAAGGGTCTCAGTCCACCTAAAGGAATCAACACTCGCATTTCAAGTCGAATCCCATGAGCGATATAGAAGGGTTAGAGAACTGAGAAATAAAGCGGAAAGGCTTGCAATGATAAGAGATCAATACAAAAAACCCACACCACAAATGAGAAGAGGATTAACCAATAAACAAATACTTAAGTTGGCATATAGGGGCAGAGGGGCCAGAGGTGTTCCAGCTAAGGATGTTAGGCAGATGGCCCAATGGATAACACTAAACGAGCAAATTCAAAAACTCTATAAATTTGCAGAAAAGATTGAAAGTGAGATAATACGGGAGATAATTGAAGATGTAGATGTTGTTCTGAGTACAAACTCCTCCGCAGCTCTTGAATTCATAAAAGATGTTGAATTTGACGTTGCTATCATAGATGAAGCCTCCCAAGCCACAATCCCAAGTGTTTTAATCCCAATTGCAAAGGCCAAACGATTTATTCTTGCCGGAGATCATAAACAACTTCCCCCAACAATTTTGAGTGAAGAAGCCAAAAAGCTGAGTGAGACCCTTTTTGAAAAGCTCATAAGTCTGTACCCATCCAAGGCGAGAATGCTTGAAGTTCAATACCGAATGAATCAACTTTTAATGGAATTTCCAAGCAGAGAGTTCTACAATGGGAAGATAAAGGCTGATGAGAGCGTGAAAGATATAACACTGGCTGATTTAAAGGTTAGAGAGCCCTTCTTTGGCGAGCCCTGGGATTCAATATTAAAAAGAGAAGAGCCCCTTATATTTGTAGACACCAGTGATAGAACAGACAAATGGGAAAGACAGAGAAAAGGTTCAACTTCAAGAGAGAACCCCTTAGAGGCCCTTTTGGTCAAGGAGATTGTCGAAAGACTTCTTCGAATGGGTATTAAAAAGAATTGGATTGGAGTTATAACGCCTTATGATGACCAAGTTGACTTAATACGTTCTCTCATCGAAGATGAGGATATAGAAGTCCACACAGTAGATGGATATCAAGGTCGGGAAAAAGAAGTTATAATTCTATCTTTCGTCCGATCCAATAAAAATCACGAGCTCGGGTTTTTAACAGATTTAAGAAGATTAAATGTTTCTATAACAAGAGCAAAGAGAAAGCTTATTGCCATTGGAGATAGTGCAACCCTAAAAGAGCATGATACTTACAAACGCTTCATAGAGTTTGTAAAAAGATATGGAAGATTCATAAGACTAAGAAACATGGAAATACACTAATCCCTTTTTCTAATTTGTGGGATCGGCCTTTTTGAAATTGAAGCACTAAGGGAAATTCCAAGCAATGGAACAAGAGGAAACATTGCCAGAAAGCTCATCACAGAGGCTGAAGCAAAATTCATATCAAAGCCTATTTGAGAAGCTACACCACCACCGATTAAACTTCCTAAAACGAATCCTGTTGAATTAACTAAGTTAGAAGTTGCTAAGATGCTCCCCTGCTCTTTTGTAGTACTCCTTCTCCCTATGAATGATGTTGAAGAAACACTTACGTAGGACCAAGAATAGCCCCAAAGGAGATAACTTGCAGTGCTTGAGAGGAGCAAGGAATAGCGGAAGTCCATTGGGACTAATAGGAAGAAAACTCCAAGAGTCCTAAAGAAATACCCCTGTACCAATCCTAAAACAGGGTTCCTTGATCTGAGCTTTTTCCCAACCCTTTGATAAAGCATTGCTGATGTTGAAGAGTTCAAGAGAGCCAATCCAAATACTTCTTGACTAGTAAACCCATTTTTTATTAAAAATACGGGCAGTTGCGTGGTATACATTCCAGATGATATCCAAAATAGGAAAGAAGACAAATAAAAGCCCCTGAATTTTGGTGATAGTTTTAGTCTTGTGGGAAGATGAATTAAAAAGTTAGGCAAGTATCTTCCCTTTTGAATCACCTGATTCACGAGAGGTTTGATATTGCTCCTATGAAGGTAAACTGGTGCTTCTCTAATAGTTTTCCAAGCTATAATGAACGCAGGAATATTTAGGAGAGCAAATAATAGAAGAAGCTCTCTAAAGGCAAGAAACCTGACAAGTATAAACCCAAGTAAAAGGCCAATTACCCACGCCCAACCCCCAATTTTGTTGAACTTTCCAACGCCTTCTTCCCATCTAGTCTTTCTAACATTTCTAAAAAGCAAAACAATTGGTATAGAGACTGTTGACGCCAAGAAGAATGAATAAAGGGCATTAACGAGAATTAGTTCCCAAAAGTTTGATACAAGTGAAAGAGCGCTGAGGAATACGGATACACTAAAAAAGCCCATTAAGATAAAAAGCTTCCTTTTAAGAAGTTTATCACTTAATTTACCCCAGAAAACTGTCCCTAATGTTGATGCAAATGCTGACAGAGAAGTTAACAGGCCTATTTCACCTGCCTCAGCACCAAGCTGGAGTGCATAAAGGGAGATGATTTGAGAAGATCCACCCGTAGCTACCTTAAACGGAATGAAAGAGTAAAACCACCTAGGCATCTTGGAATTTGAACTAAGCAGGGAAGCTTTTCTAGCCTGCATTGTTGCATTTACTTTTTTCCTCATTTTTCAACCACCACGATACTCTCGCCGAACGAAGTTTGCTTTATAAAACTTTGGGACGCAAAAAGAGGCCTAATGAACAGAGATGAGCAAGAAAGAAGAGAAAAATTTACCAACCTTGAACATTTTCAAGAGCCTTATCTCCAACCTTACCCTCTTCAACATCAGTTATTGCCTGTTCAAGCCTGTTGAGGCCCTCTTCGAGGATTTCTTCCTCAATTGTAAGTGGGGGTTGGATCCTCAACACATTTCCCTGGAGAAAGGCAATAATTAAACCAAGTTCATAGGCTCTCCATACAATCTTTTTAGCCTCATCATAGGCCCTTTCTTTGGTCTCCCTGTTCTTTACCAGATCGATTCCTATCATCAACCCCTTACCTCTGACATCCCCAATCAATTGGTGCTCTTCTTTCATCTTGTTAAGTCTTCTCATGATGTAATCTCCAAGCTTTTCGGCACGTTTAAGCAGATCCTTCTCCTCTATCTCCTCTATAACAGCAAGTGCTGCCCTGCTTATAAGTGGATTTCCACTCAACGTAAAGGCATGCCCCAAAGTAGGAAGAGAATCCATAATTTCCGCTTTTCCAATAACAGCACTTACAGGCAAACCCCCACCCAAAGGTTTGGCTACTGTTAATATATCCGGCTCAACCCCAAAATGTTCTATTGCAAACCATTTCCCAGTTCTCCCAAGTCCACTCTGCACTTCATCAACGACTAGAAGAATCCCATGCTCATCTAAGATTTTCTTGATTCTTTTAAAGTAATTTGTGGGTGGCACAACCATTCCAGCGTCTCCCTGAATTGGTTCGGCAAAAAGAGCTGCAACTCCGTCCGCATAAACCTCTCCTTCAAATTTGGCTTTAATGTACTCAACACACTCCATCTTACAAGAGCTCTTTTCTTTGCCGAAAGGACACCTGTAACAATCTGGGTAAGGGATGTAATGAACATCGCTAAGCTCTCCAACCAGGGCCCTGACGTGAAAATCCAAACCCGTAATGCTCGAGGCACCATAAGTACAGCCATAATAACTTTTGAGATAGCTCAGAATAATCCTCCTCTTTGTATATGCCCGAACAAATTTTATTGCCCCATCATTGGCATCACTTCCACTCAAACCAAGAGATACTTTTGGATTTTCTACAGGCGAAATTTCAGCGAGCTTTTCAGCTAAAAGGAGTGGTTCTAGGGTAAAGCCATAAACAAAGGTAAAGTGAATAAGCCTTTCCACTTGTTCCTTTATTGCCTTCACAACCCTTTCGTTATTATGACCTACATTCTGAACCGCGGCATCACTTAGAAAATCTATGTATTCTCTCCCTTCTATATCCCAAACTCTCGCATTATTGGCCCTAACCCCAACTATAGGGGCATAATTAACGCGAGAAGCTTTTGGAAAGATCTTGCCATATCGTTCAATTACTTCTTCTTTTTTCATGGTTTCACCGCTTGATATATGCGTTTGAAATTAATAGAAGTTTCGGTCAATTTCTGCTTAATCTGACAAAAAGATTAGAATATATTTAAAAACCAACAACACAATATTTAAACAAAATGCTAATTGGTGATAAAGGTGGCACTTGATAATATTGACAAGATGATTTTAAGGTTCCTCCAAGAGAATGGAAGAATGAGTTATTCAGAGATAGCAAGAAGAACTGGAGTTCCAGAATCCACAGTAAGGCTAAGAGTAAAAAGACTCATGGAAGAGGGAATAATAAGGAAGTTTGCCGCTCTTATAAACCCTTTTAAGGCCGGTTATACAATAGTGGCGTTTATAGCAGTGGATGTTGAGCCAAGCAAAATCAAGAGGGCTGTAGAAGAATTATCCAAACTCCCAGAAGTGGATGTATTAGGAATAGCAACCGGGGCCCATGATATTTTAATGCAAGTAACTGTGAGAGATCTTCAAGAGCTAGAGAACTTCCTTATAGAAAAGCTAGGAAAAGTGGAAGGAATAAAAAGTACTGAAACCTCAATACTAACAAGTGTTAAAAAATGGGGATATGCAAGGGTCTTTTAACTTATCGGGTGGGAAGCCCCACCCTTTCAAGTGGGGTAGTTCACCGGTTTTTTCGTGGTCTCTTCAAGGAATGTATCCGCCTTTTTGTTTCTTTGACAGCCTCAACCCTCTTTTGGGCCTTCCCTTGTTTCATGGCTTCAACTTCCTCCTTAAAAGCCCACTTAAGGAGTGGAGGTGTTATCAAGACAGATATTGTAATGAAAATCAAAGTGGCCGCTATAAACTTTGGAGCATCGCTTTCTGGAATTGCTCCACCATGAATAGCCACCATAAGATCGACCAAAGCCACTTCAGTCCTTGGAATTGAGCCTATTCCCATTTGAAGGGCCTTCTTAGTGCTCCAACCCATTACAACTGCCCCAACACCCCTACCAAGCACTTTTCCAACCACTGCTATGATGGTCAAAACTCCAGCTAAAGATATAGCATCAAAACTTGTAAAAACCCTCAAATCAAGCATTGCTCCAGTGTAAACAAAGAAAACAGGGACCAAAAAACCATAACCAATAGCTCTCACATCTTCCATTATCCTCTTACCCTCAGGAAGTCTTGAAAGGACAAGGCCTGCCATGAAAGCCCCCTCAATAGCAGCATCAAACCAATGTTCAGCCAAAGCAGAAAACAGGAACATCAAAGCAAGCACCATTCCAAGAATACCCTTTTCCACATGAAGCCATTCCACAAAGCGGAGATATTTATCTATGCTGTACCAGGCCACTAAACCTGTGATTATAAAAAACACCGCCATTTTACTAATTAAGCCCAAAATGCTCCCAGTACCAACCGCAAATATGATAAGTGCTATACCCAAGAAATCATCCATAACACTTGCACTTAAAGAAGCAGCCCCCACTTCACTTCTTAAAACCCCAAGATCCATCATAACCCTAACGGTAATTCCTATGCTTGTGGCAGTTAAAAGAACTCCACCAGCAAAGGCCTCTCTAGAGGGATATCCCATAAGTTTAAGTCCGAAATAACCAAGAACCAAGGGTACAAAAACTCCCAAGAGGGTAGAAACCGTTGCAACTGCACCAGTCTTTTTAAGCATTTCAACATCAGTATCAAGACCACCTAGGAAAAGAAGGAATATTATTCCAAGCCTAGCTAAAAACTCAAAAGTCTCATTTGAGTGTAGAGTTAAATATTGTGGGCTAATGAGCCCAAAATAAATCAGGTTTCCGAGAATCATACCCATAAGTATTTCTCCCAAAACACCAGGGAGTTCAAAACGCTCCATTATATGATCGCCTAATTTGCTAAAAACCAAGGCTACTCCCAGGGTGAAGAGGAGCCATGTCGCGTCCATTGGACACCACCCACTTTAATCAGCCTTAAAAATTCGTCAATGAGCAACCTTAGGCTTATCTCGCCTTTTAAAGTATTATTTTCATCAACAATTGCTAAGATCTGAACTTTATAGCGCCTCATTTTTGTTAAAGCATCCAGCACTGTAGAGTCTTCGTCTATTGTCATTATATTTCGTTCCATGACATCAGCAGCCTTTTCTGCCCCACCCAAAATCGACTTAAAGACTGCACTTATATTCCCAAGTCTTGCTTTAGTGGTCTCTGGTGGTAACAGAATACACATAACGTCCAGATACCTTATTACACCTTCAAGTTTCATGCTTTCCCTATCATTCACAACCCAAACGTGATGTCTTGTTCTAAGCAGCTTAAGCACGTTAACGATGGGTGAATCCAAAGTAACAATTGGCATTGAGATTATTGGTGGCATGATATCACTCAGCTTCATGGAATAAAAAGTCTGAAGGGCCTTTTCTACGCCAGTCATGCTCTCACCACCACAAACATAATTTAAAAGTTCTTAAAAAGATACGTGCCAAAAAATCTACATTCCTAAACATTTATAACCCATAAAGCATACCCTTGCATAAGGTGGTACTTAATGAAAAAAATTGTTGTAGGGATTCTTGCACTTCTCATAATTGCTGTTGTTGCAAGCGGGTGCATTGGTGGAGAAAACACCTCCCAGAGCACCACAGAACCCACAACCTCAACAGATTCTAACACATTCACCCTTGATAAATCAAAGTTCCACTTTTACATGTATGGGCTGGCCACATGCCCCCATTGTAAAAAGATGAAAGAAGAACTCCCAAAATTCTTCGGAGAAAACTCCTTAACTTACTATGAAATACAAGGGAATGAATACAATGGCAAAATGTTTGAGCAACTCTATCAAATACTTGGCGTGACCGGAGTCCCCGTAATAGGAATATTCTATGATGGAAAGCTCTATGCAATAGTTAATGGTGAGTTCCCAGTAGATTATGCCGATGACTTCGTGGAAGAAGCAAAAAAAGCAAAGGGAGTTCTCTTTATAACTGACAAGGTTTATTTGATCCCAGAAAACAACACCGAAATCATTAATAAGCTTGAATACGTTTTCACCAATGGTGAGCCGAGTGAGATCTGAAATCAAAGTTTTGCTTTTAATTATCTTCTCTTCCCTCGGATTAACGGCAGGAATCCTAACCTTTCTTGGCCTGAAAGACTTAATTTATCCACTTTTAGGACTCGCGGGGGCAGATTCAATAAATCCATGTACATTTGTCATTTACACAATGTTGCTCATAGCATTGTCCCTAAAGGAGAACATCACTAAAAGAAGAATTTATGCTGTTGGAATGGCCTTCGTAAGTGCAATTTACATCTCTTACTATCTACTCGGAGTCGGCCTAGTAATATTAACCAAAACAATTCCAGTATGGGTTGCTGGGGCAATATCAATAATCTTTGGAGCTTATACATTTGCCACAGGCTATCTAGAGAAGAGCAGAATTGTTGGAAAAAAAGAAGCAAGACGAAATATATTCAGGAAAGAAGCAACAATTTTTGGGGCCTTTTCATTAGGAGTTATAATATCATTCACGCTTTTACCCTGCTCCTCTGGTACGTATTTGGCCTATGCCATCTTAATCTCCAAAGTTGGAAGAACGTTAACGTTGATACTTCTGGCCCTATACAACATCATCTTTATTCTGCCTTTGCTGATAATCCTCTTCACTGTAGGGAGTATAACAGAGAGTAAATCAATTTCTCAAAGAATTGTGCAGAGATCAAGAGAACTTTCGATGATAGCAGGAGTTATTTTGATAGCCCTAGGAATATACGTGATCATTGGAATGTAGGAAAGCTTAAATCTTTCAAATGCAAAACTTATGTGGTGTTCATATGCAAGAGTGGTATCAATCACGGGCCCTTTATGAAACTGTTTCAAAACTCATAACTCGTGGGGATTTCGCTAATGCCTTCGAAATAGCCCAATCAATCCCAGATAAGGGGATAAGAGCAAAGTCACTTTCCATGGTAACGATTGAGATGGCTAAACAAAGGATGGATTATAAAGAAGCCCTTGAGAAAACGATAGAAGCCATAATGGAGATAGAAAATTACGAAAACGTGACAAAGGCCCTTATGAGTCTTGCTTTTGAGTTCTTAGCACTCAAAAGGTTTGATGAAGCCTTAAGAATAGCCGAATTTATAAAAGATGTCTCTAATAGATCAAAAATCCAAGCAGAAGTTGGATTGGCCCTAGCAAGAGAGGGAAAAATACATGAGGCATTTAAGATAATTAACGATATTCTCGATGATGACGTGAAAACATGGGCAACTTCAAAACTCGCTTCAGAACTAAAGAGAGGTTAACATTTTTCTGATTATTTTTACTTTTCTTTCCATTAAAATATAACCAAAATAGTTCACAAGACTTTTTAATACCAGACTCAAGCTTTGAGAGGCAAAAAGCGGAGAGAGGTGATAAAATGAAAGAAGCAGTGGGACTAATAGGAATGCTTCTTCTTGTGAGCTCTTGGATTCCTCAAACACTAGAGACTATAAAAAATAAAAAATGCCCACTAAATTTGGAGTTCATTATGGTATATGTTACCGCTTCTACATTATTAACCATCTACTCATATCTAATTGGGGACATTGTGTTTTTAACGTTGAATTCACTTGCAGCGTTTCAAAGTGGAATTAACCTATATATTAAACTCCGCTATAAGTGACTTTTTCTTTTTCAAGTCTCCCAAAGGATGAAGTCAGCTTCTTTCATAAAGTCCAACAAGTTCTCCAAACTGAATGACATGGCCCTGAATGGCCTTCTCTAACTCCTTCTTTGTAGCACCAGGCTTTAAGTCAAGAGTTGTATCAAGTACATAAATCTTGAAGTGGTAGTGATGTACCCCGTGACCCCTTGGAGGGCATGGGCCATTGTACCCAATTCTTCCAAAATCATTCTTGCCTTGGAAAGCTTTTATCGGAGATTCGACTACCCTTTCCTTTGGAACACCTTCTGGAATTTCCTCGACAGGAGGAATATTCCAAGCAACCCAGTGAGTGAAAGTCCCTATAGGAGCATCTGGATCATCCACTATTATCGCGATGCTTACTGCCTTATCACTAAGCCCTTCAAGATGTAGTGGGGGGCTTACATCTATTCCCTCACAGGTGTACTTAGAAGGAATCAACTCATTTTCTCCAAAGACCGAACTAACTTTTAAGTTCACTTTCTCACCTCCCCCAAGACAACCAGCTGCAAAGACAAAAATGGCAATTAAACACCCCAAAGTTTTCATGATTCAATATTTTATTTAGGAACGTAAAAATATTTCGGAATTAACTTTTGCTTAGTACACATTAATGGTGAAGATTTGGATGTATAGATATGATTGGAAAAGTGAAAGCCATAGGCGGCAGAAGGATTAAATTTTTAACGTCATCCTTCAACATTTTTTCATGAAAATCGTTTGGGAAAAAGAAATCCCCACAAGTAGCATTAAAATTTCCCCAAGGCCAGTGTGGAAGTGCAGAAGCTGCCCAAGTTATGGGAAAAGTCCTTCTTGTCCCCCATATGTTCCTTCATGGAAAGAAACAAAGGAATTACTAAAACATTATCATACAGCTCTTTTAATAAAATTCACAATTGACCCCGAGAAATTCGAAGAAGAAAAACGAGAAATTTTGAGGTATCTTCTCAATAAGGAGCAAGAGTTATTTAAAAACGGAAATTTCTATGCAATAGCCTTCTTTCCCGGAGATTGCAACCTATGCGAAGAATGTGAATTTGAAAAAAGTGGAAAATGCAAAATGCCAGAGAAAGTGAGGCCCTCAATCGATGCAATCGGAATAGAACTCTCAACTATCGTGAATCTAGACTTTTCCGAAAGTGTTTTGTATGGTCTCATACTTATAGAGTAAAGTGAGGAGAATGAAAGCATACATAACAATGCTCGGAAGATCCACATGGGCCATGGTGAACGCTTACTATGCCACAGTTATGAATGGATACAAACCCGACGAAATTTACATTTTTCTAGAAAACGCCTACAAACAAAATCTCCCAAAGGCTGTGGAGGCCTTAAAAATAATCTCCGAAGCTTATGATTTTTCCCCAAAAATTGAGTGGGAAATCATTGAAGAAGACAACTTTCTTGAAGCTGACGAGAAGATTGGAACCCTTTTAGAAACATTGAAAGAGAAAGAATATGAGATAGCAATGGACATAACCTCCGGAAGAAAAGCTCTTGTTGCAGGAGCTGCTATCCATGCACTTCCACTGGAAGTAGAGCACCTTTACTACCTCTCTCTCAGAGATCTTGAATATGCTAGCAGGCCATATATGATGATCCCCCTACACGTGCAAAGACTAAAAGACTTCATGGAGGGCCGAAGATGGAAGAAATTATAGAAAAAGCCGAACTACAAATCCTGATCAACTTAATCCAGAGAAACAATAAGATCCAAGTGAAGGCACCACTATATGAACTTCCACTTCTCGAGGCCTATCCATACAAACAAGGTTACAAGATAAACGTTCTTGCACATGAAAATGACTTTTATCATATTTTAAAAGGAAATGAAAGGTACTTTTATGACCTCCCAACTTACAAGGATTTCTACGAATGCTTCATCTCCAGTGGGGTGATAACATATGAAAACATGGATGAATTTGATGAAAAATTAAGAGCTTATAAAAGCTTAACGAAGAAAATTATCTTCGCTCCCGATACAAACCTCCTATATCATGCATTCCTTTCTAAGTTCAGAGGTGTAGAAGGGGTTCAAATAGCAATAGTAGATCTTGTGAAAAAGGAAATAGAAAATGCAATGAATTTTAAATACACCCCTGCCCAATTGAGAGAGTTTAGGAGAATTTTACACAACTCCCATCTCCTGCATGAATTTAGCAATAGGAGGATGAAGAAATCACGAAAAGCCACTTATATAGCTCTAAGAGAATACGAAAAGATCAAAGATAAGATAATCGAGGTCAAGAGTATTAACGAAAAGACAAACACTAATGATGAATTAATAATCAAAACCTTAAAGGAATTCGATAGAAATACGCCTTCCCTGGTTGTCCTCTTAACTGCAGATATAGCAATGACAGACATGGCAAGGATGGAGGGGCTTGAATATTTCCTCTTCCAGTATCCACATGAAGAACTTAATGAACACTACGCAAGTGGATACCAGTTGAGAACGCTTTTGTTTAACTTAGCAGCAGTTTTTGGAGTAATTGAGATAAACAACGTGTTAGTATTTGGCGAATTTGGAGGAAAAACAAAACTTAATGAGTTAAAGTTAAGATTTATGAAAGACATATATCAAGAGTTTCATTTCCACTGGAACCTGTGCAGAAAATTAGAAGAGTTGAAAATTGAGAGATAATCAAAAATAACCAACTTCCTCCTTTGGTTTTCTTTCTTCAATTATCCTCTTTAAGAACTCTTCAGCATCCTTAGCATCCATTCCAACTTTAACGACCAAGAATTTCAAAATTTCATCTTTTTTCATGCCTTTTTCTAGACGATCCATAACCATCAAGGCAATTCTCTCAAATACTGCACGAGCAAATTCCTCTTCCAAACCCAAAGCCAATATTAGTTGATTCAAACCTATGAGGAGAGCCGTTAGGGCGTCATTAAACTCTGCTTTTCCAAGAGTTTTCCTGTCAAGATCCACCCTCAACATTATTTCTTCATTCATTCCACTTATAGTGAACTTAAGAAGATTTAATTTTTCATTGAGAATCAATAATGTGTGATAAACTTTTAACCGCTCGGGCAGGTCCAATGCCACAGTTTCTACTCCACTGGGAACTATCAAGTGAACAAACTCTTCAGTTATCACCACGTTCAATACAAAAGGAATCTTTGGATATTCAGCGATGAACACCCCCTCAGTCTTTTTCATTACATTCCATGGGAGATCCACAATATCTTTCGCACCATCATGTCCCTCTTTCAACCACTCGATAACTTCCACTTGAACCACCATATGAAAGTGAACACTTGAAGTATTTAAGTCCATGCTTCCAATGGAAATCCACTCCCAAACTCAAGAGAAACCATGAGGAAATTTTACAAATAGAAACGAGCAGACGTGTCCAATTGAGGATTTCTCTTGGAAGAAAAATGCACATTTATGTTCATCAAAACATGATCATTAGAGTACATTTATATCCATATTGTTAAACAAAATTATTTATATTTTGTTACTCAAGTAAACAGAAGACCTACCCCCCAGAGTTTCATTTCCACTGGAACCTGTGCGGAAACACCATCCACTTTAATTAAAATGGTGTAAACACTCCCATTATTTTTATTCCTTGGGGTATATATATTTATCTATGAACATTGTTCAGAAAATTTAATAAATATTAGTAAAACCATGTGAGAAATTAAAAACAACAATTAAAGTAAGTGAACAAATTCATATTTACGAACAAAAAGAAGCTTTATAAACAGTCTTTGTTTTTGATTCTCGTACAAAATCCGTCCATTACTCTAAACTGGGCTCCAGTGGAAATATAACTCTGGGGGGTGGATGTGATATTTGATTAACCGTTAATATGGATATCGAAAAAGACCTTTATTTCCACTGGAACATATGGACACCAATGTATTTTATTGATTTGTAATGGCCTACTTAATGCAACAATTTGGAGTGGAATTTCCAGTGGAGGTGTTAATCTTTTTAATGTTCTAGCAAATATATTAAATGTCATGATACCGGTTCCACTTGTTAGAAGGCTCATAAAACTAAGGTTTAAACTTAAGAGAAGCAAAATATTTGTGCTAGCTCTTGCTGTTATTCTACTTGCAATTATCTTAGCTCTTCTATACATGTATGCTGAAAATGTAGGGTTTTTTACGGCCCTTTACTGGGCCGTGATTACAATGGCCACTATTGGTTATGGCGACGTGACGCCAAACACGCTTTTAGGGAGGATAATCGCAATATTTGCATCTATTGCAGGAATAGCTACTTTTACAGCTTTTGTTTCGATTTTAGCCGAATACTTTTTATCAGGATCTATACGGAGGATGATGGGTATGCATAAAGTGAAATTTAAGGGTCATTACATTATTATGGGTAGGGGAGAGAGTGTTGAGAGTGCGCTTTTAGAACTTATGGATGCTATATCAAACAAACAGGCTGAGAACAGGCCTGTTATTGTGGTGTTGCCAGACGAAAATGAACGAAAGAGGTTAAGTCTTCCAGAGGAAACAGAGGTCATAATTGGGGAGTTCACAAATAGAGAGACTTTAGAACGGGTGAATGTTAAAGATGCTAGTCACGTTCTCTTAGCCCTGGGTGATGATTCAGAGTCGGTTTTTGTAACCTTGATGATAAAACAAATCTCAAAAGCTAAAGTTTTTGTTGAAGTTCTCAAGCATGAAAGTGTTCACTTACTGAAGCAAGCTGGAGCGGATAGGGTAATAACAAGCAGGACTCTAACTGGAAGATTACTGGCCAGTTCTATATTTGAACCAGAAGTTGTGGATGTTATAGATGATATAACAACAGCTCTTGGGGATTATGACATCACTTCTATAAAAGTACAAGAAATGGAGGGGAAGACATTTAGAGAAGCTTTTGAAGCTCTTTATTCAAAGGGATTTTTCCTTTTGGGGTATGCAAAGGATAGAATTTATCTTATACCACCGTTGGATGAAAAGATACCTCCAGGGGCTAAGTTATTAGTCATCCGGTCTACAAAGTAGTCCTCATTTCCACTAGAGACTAGGCGTCTAATGCTTTGGTTTCCCAATTATTCTTTTACTAATATTTAGTTTTGTAATTTCGGGCCCTTTGAACTTTTTCTGAGGCATGAGAAAAATATATAAGCACTTTAAATTCACTACTATTTAGGATTACGCTTATGGGTGATATGCATGGCGAGAAAGAAAAAGGTTGAGAATGAAATTAAGGAACTCGAAGAGTTTGAAGAACTTGATGAACTTGAAGAATTGTCCATTGGGAAACCTTCTCAAAAATCTAATAAGAAACAAATAAAAACTCTTGAAGATCTTCCTGGAGTTGGGCCTGCCACTGCTGAAAAGCTTAGAGAAGCGGGATATGATAGTTTGGAAGCAATAGCAGTAGCTTCACCACTAGAGCTGAAGGAACTTGCAGGCATTAGTGAAGGTGCAGCTTTAAAAATAATTCAAGCTGCAAGGGACGCAGCCAACATTGGAACATTCATGCGTGCTGATGAATATTTCCAAAAAAGGGCAATTGTTGGAAAGATAACAACCGGAAGCAAGTCTTTAGATAAGCTTTTGGGTGGAGGAATTGAAACACAGGCCGTTTCCGAGGTATTTGGTGAATTTGGAAGTGGAAAGACCCAATTGGCTCATACTCTTGCTGTTATTGTTCAAAAACCTCCTGAAGAAGGCGGTTTGAATGGAAGTGTTATTTGGATTGATACGGAGAACACATTTAGGCCTGAGAGAATAAGACAGATTGCTGAGAATAGAGGGATGGATCCAGATGAAGTTCTAAAGAATATTTATGTTGCTAGAGCATTCAATTCCAACCACCAAATGCTTCTTGTAGAGAAGGCGGAAGAGATAATAAAAGAAAGATTGCCTTCTGATAAACCTGTTAAGCTTCTTGTCGTTGACTCTTTAACAGGCCACTTCAGGTCAGAATATGTGGGAAGAGGAACTCTTGCTGAAAGGCAGCAAAAACTTGCCAAACATTTGGCTGATCTCCATCGCTTGGCTAATCTCTATGATATTGCAGTATTTGTTACAAACCAGGTGCAAGCAAGGCCCGATGCTTTCTTTGGAGACCCAACTAGGCCAATAGGTGGACATATTTTGGCCCACTCGGCCACTATTAGGGTATACTTAAGAAAAGGAAAAGCCGGAAAGAGGGTTGCTAGACTAATAGATTCCCCACATTTGCCTGAAGGTGAGGCTGCCTTTAGGATAACAGAGAGAGGTATCGAGGATTAACCATTTAACTTTTAAACCCTTCTTTTAATTTTTGTTGATGAGTCATGAAGGTAGAAGCAAAGCTCAATCCCAGTAAAGGAGATATCATTGAACTTTTCAGTAAGGCCCTTTCAACAGAGGCCATTGTAACAATTTTTGCCCATTGTAAGGTCTTTTATGATGGTAGAGCAAAGAGTGAGCTTGGGCCAGGTGATAGGGTCATAATAATAAAACCCGATGGTTCTTTTTTAATCCACCAGAAAGAAAAGAGAGAACCTGTTAATTGGCAACCTCCTGGAAGCTCTGTAAGTTTGGATGTAAAGGAGGATAAGTTAATTCTGAGGAGTGTTAGAAGAAAACCCAAAGAAATCTTGGAAGTTGAACTTATCGATGTTTACCTTTTCTCGTATTTCCAAGCTGAAGATTATGAGGCTCTGGCCCTTGTTGGAAGTGAGGCTGAGATGGCGGACTTGGTCTTTGAGAATCCTGAGTTGATTGAGGATGGTTTTAAGCCTCTTTTTAAGGAAAAATCCATTAGGCATGGTATTGTTGATCTTCTTGGTAAAGATAAGGATGGGAATATTGTTATTTTGGAGTTTAAACGAAGAAGAGCTGATTTACATGCTGTGAGCCAACTCAAGAGATATGTGGAGACAATGAGAGAAGAGTATGAAAAAGTTAGGGGGATTCTTGTGGCACCTTCATTGACTTCTGGTGCTAGAAGACTTTTAGAGAAAGAGGGTTTGGAGTTTAAAAAACTCAAGCCTCCCAAACAGGAAAAATCTAGAAAAGGACGACAAAAAACGCTATTCGATTAACCCATGGCCATTTCGTGCGGAAGCATTTCCCTCACTTTTACTTTCACCATATTTTCCTCTTTTGAAACTTCGATGACTTTTCCCAATCCTTTGAGTCTCAATTGAACCCTGCAAACTGTTTGTTCTCTTTCATCGCTTTCTTCCCACGGGATTCTTTGCTCCATTCTCTCTATTCTAAGGATCTCCGCTATTACACCCTCAGTTCCATGTGTTATGTCTTGAGGAGTTTCATATGTTAAGAAAAGTCTTTCTCCGGGTTTTAAGTTTTGTATGACTATTACATTCCTGGCACTTCTTATCTCTATTGTTCGGTAAGGATTTCTTAAAATTTGATCAAGAGCTTTTCGAGCTATTCCCGCAAGTACAAGAAGCTCCATAATCTCACCTCACAGGTAAACCCTTTCATACTCTTTTTCTGCTCTTCTTCTAGCAGATTCCATTTGTTCATGCATTCTTCTTAACTGTTCTTCAATCATTTGGGCCTCTTTAAGGAGTGGTTCTGTTGAAACACCTATGGGAACAAGTTTCTTTAGAATCTCTATAATGTTTGCTGCGGCCCTTGGATCTGGCCTATCTCCAAAAGTCTCACCTAATAAAGCGTACGCCTTAAGTTTTTCTTTACTGGCTTCCCATAGAAGTTTTCCGCTCATACCCATGATTGAGCCATATTTTAGTATTTTGACACCGAGATTTTCTAAATCTTTATTTTCTTCTTCACTTCCTCCAATTCCCCAAACATCCATGTGTTCTTTGAAGAGTCCAATACCCATTCCACCAAGGGAGATTACTTTTTCAGCATTGTTACGTTTTAAATATGCTGTTATTTCTTTTGCTATTTCGTTTACAAGAGTTGGGGGGATATAAATATCTGCCACAGCCACAATTATGTTGTCCTTCCCGTAAAATCTTAATGGGGGATTTGGTTTTCCTTCGAGAATTATAGAGACAGGAGGTAAGAAAGAACTTTCAACATACCCTATTGGCTCCATTTTAAGCTCTTTTGTAAGAAAATTAGCGGCTATGTGGCCCACTAATCCTATTCCTGGGTATCCTTCAATAAAAATGGGGTTTTCAATGTCTGGCAGAATAAGCTCTACGGGCTTTTCCATGTTATCACCCTTACATCATTTAGTTATGAAAAGTTATTAAAGTTTTTGATGTATTTCACAGCAAACGCATGTTTGAGGAATACTTTGAAAACTTGGTTAAGAGCTATTATAATACAAAAACCCTTATAGGGTTTAAATACTAATTCTATAGGGTGATTATATGAAAAATTCAACTGCATTGGTTTTCATATTATTGATATTTTTCAGTCTCTTTTTAGTTTCTCCTGTTAGTGCTGGATCACTTCACATTGGAACTTTGACTATAGATGGCACAGAATATAAAATAGAAGACTCCACGCTTCTTCAAGAGGGTAACATAATAGTCCAGAATGGTGGAAAACTAATAATTAAAAATGCCACTCTCGAGCTCCTTCAAGATTACCACGCCCATTATGGAATTATTATTAAAGATAACTCTCAACTAATAGTAGAGAACTCCATAATTACATCGGACTACCAATTCTACATTAGATTCCACAGTAATTCAAAAGGGAGTTTTGTGGGGTTATCATTCACAAAGAAAGCTCCCATTATTTCATTATCTAGTGGTCGCCCAATTCTTGAAATCGTTGATTCAAGCTTTGATGCATTGGAAGTGACCTCTTACTTGTCTGGGGCCCAAGTAACTATTAAAAACTCAGAATTTGCTCTTTATTCTTGGTTAAGTGGAGAGGTAAATGTTACGAATCTCTATGAGGGATTTAAGCTTGGAAGTGCATCAATAGTCTCGGAGAAATACATGGTAAACATTCACAATTCTACAATCTCTGGAGCATGGATGTGGACCCAAAAAGATGCTGAGGTCATTATCAAAGATTCATATGTAGGTACTATTGAGATAAGGGACTTTCCCAGCATTTATCTCGTGAATTCTACTGTTGGGACATTTACTCCACGTTTAGAAGGTATTGAAGTTAGCATTAGTTTAAACCCTGGATTTTATGAAAACTACACCCTTAACCTAACTCGTGAAGGGGCTTGGTTCTTAAGACTTGAAAATTCAAGGATCCTTGAATGGGATGTGAACATACTTTCCAACACCAAGGTTACACTCCAGGGGTCTAAACTTGCCCATATTGCTCTTACAGCACAGGATAAGAATTCTACAGTATTTATAAAAGACTCAGAAATATCTTGGCTTGAAATAAAAGACTTCAAGGGCTCAATAACATTTGATCACGTCACAATAACTGGGTGGGTTAGTATCTACAAGGAAACTGAAACAACTCAAGAAGTAAAGATTGATGGCAACGTAACGATATTCCCAAATACTCTCAATTTCATGTTTGGACTTAAATGGGATGATTCAATTGTTAAGCGTAGGTATCCAATTATTCTAAAGGAAGGGATGTTCCACAATGCTTACAAGAACTATTCAATTGAGATAAAGGATCCTGAAGGAAATTCGGTTTATTTCTCCTCCATAGCTAATATGAAGCCTCCAACACTAATATTCAACTCGAGCAACTATGATAAGAGCTTTTCCTTGATTTTGTATGGGGAGAATAGTGAACTCACAGCGACTCCCATTTCCCTCCTCACAAGCACTCCCATGTCTCTTAAGGTCGGGGATAAATTAGATGTGTCTAAGATTCGTGCTTCTCCAGTAATTTATGGAGAAGGAAGAGTTGACAAAGAGTATGCATGGACATTCTGGAGGAAAATGTGTTCTGATAAAGTACCAGGGCACTGTACTGAATCTGAAATAGTGGTGTTGATTGGGGGCCCTGTGGCCAATAAGTTAACTAAAGAATACATGGATAGTTTTCCAGTGGAAGTTACAAATGAGTATCCTGGAAAAGGAAAAGGAGTCATTGAAGCAGCAGTGATAGATGGGAAAATTTACATTCTGGTGGCTGGCTCAGATAGGTGGGGGACAAAAGCGGGTGTTGAAATACTTAAAAACCTAGATTATATTCCAGAAAAGCCAATTTTTGTAGATTGGAACGATGGAAATCCTAGAATTATTCCTGGTAGATAGTAAACTCTCTTAGTTTTTCTTTTTTATCTAATTAAGAAAACTTAAATATTGCAATATTCTATACCTCGGATGGTGATGTCAATGCCAAAAATAGGGATAATTGGAGGTTCTGGCGTTTATGGGGTATTTGAGCCAAAAGAGAGTATAAAAGTCCACACTCCATACGGAAGACCATCAGCTCCAGTGGAAATCGGAGAGATTGAAGGTGTTGAGGTGGCTTTTATTCCAAGACACGGTAAAACTCATGAGTTTCCTCCACACGAGGTACCATACAGGGCAAACATTTGGGCTCTTAAAGAACTTGGAGTAGAGCGGATTATAGGAATAACAGCAGTTGGATCTCTTAGAGAGGAATACAGGCCCGGCGATATTGTGATAACTGATCAGTTCATTGATTTTACGAAAAAGAGAGACTATACATTCTACAATGGGCCAAGAGTTGCCCACTTTAGCATGGCTGATCCGTTCTGTCCTGAAATGAGGGAAATATTCTACAATGCTGCAAAAGAGCTTGAGATCCCAGTTCATGAAAGGGGCACTTATGTATGTATTGAAGGCCCAAGGTTCTCCACAAGGGCTGAGTCAATGATGTTTAGACAATTTGCCCACATAATTGGAATGACACTTGTTCCAGAGGTTGTTTTAGCTAGGGAGCTTGGAATGTGTTATGTTAACATAGCAGCAGTTACAGACTATGATGTTTGGGCAGAAAAGCCAGTGGATGCTCAGGAGGTTATAAAAGTTATGCAAGAGAACAACGAGAAGGTTAGAAAGCTTTTAAAAGCAGGTGTTCCGAAGATTTCAGAAGAAAGAAAGTGTGGCTGTGCTGATGTTCTTAAGACTGCTTTTGTTTGAATTTCTCTTTTCCAAAATTTTATTAATTCTATCTTTTATCCCTTTTAAGGGGTGATCTAATGAGCATCTTGATTAAAAATGGACGGATAATTTACGGTGAGAATCTTGATATTATTAACGCTGATATTTACATAGAAGGAAATAGAATAGCTAAGGTTGGTAAAGGCCTTAAACTTTCGGCAGAATATGTCATTGATGCAAACGGGAAGGTGATTTCTCCAGGATTTATCAATGCTCATACACACTCCCCTATGACTATTTTAAGGGGACTTGCCGATGATCTTCCCTTAATGGAGTGGCTTCAGAAATATGTGTGGCCTGTTGAAAAAAAGTTGACCTCAAAACATATCTATTGGGGTGCTCTTCTTGGTATTCTTGAAATGATCAAAGGTGGAACAACGACTTTTGTTGATATGTACTTTCACATGGAAGAAGTAGCAAAAGTTGTTGAAAAGGCTGGGATAAGGGCCTATTTGAGTTATGGTATGGTGGATTTGGGGGATGAAGAAAAGAGAAATGTTGAGATTAAGGAAACTCTCAGGCTTTTAGAGTTCATTAACAAATTAGACTCACCAAGAATAGAGTTTCTCTTTGGACCTCATGCTCCTTATACCTGTTCCCCTGAGCTTTTAAAATGGGTTAGAGAGAAAGCGAATGAAACAGGAAAAATGATAACCATTCATCTGAATGAGACAAAAAGCGAAGTGCAAGATATAAAAGAAAAATATGGGATGACTCCAGTTGAATTCCTTGATGAACTTGGATTTCTTGGGGATGATATCATAGCGGCCCATGGTGTTTGGTTGAGTGATAGAGAGATTGAGATTTTAGCCAAGAAGGGGGTAACGATAGTTCATAACCCTGCAAGCAACATGAAACTTGCTAGTGGTGTTATGCCCATTGAAAAGCTCCTAAAAGCGGGCGTCAACATTGCCCTTGGCACTGATGGAGCAGCAAGTAACAACAGTTTGGACATGGTGGAAGAAATGAAGCTGGCAGCCTTGGTTCATAAGGTACATACACTGAATCCAACTATTGCCGATGCAGAGAGTATTTTTAAAATGGCCACGCAAAATGGTGCAAGAGCTTTGCGTTTAAACGCTGGACTCATAAAAGAAGGGGCTCTTGCGGACATTGTCATACTTGACTTCAACAAGCCACATTTAAGACCAATAACCAATGTAATCTCTCACATGGTGTACTCAGCCAATGGTAACGATGTGGAGACAGTGATAATCGATGGGAAAATCATCATGCTTGATGGGGAAGTCTTAACTGTGGATGAGGAGGAGATTATAAATAAAGTGCAAGAGATAGTGGACAAGCTTCACTAATCTTTTTATTTTGTAAATTCAACTTATTTTTGGTGGGAACATGGTTGAGCTTAGTTTTGGTTCTCTCACATTTAAAGTGGCTCAAGGAGACATAACAAAGTTCCCCGCTGAAGCTATTGTTAACGCTGCTAACAAATATCTTGAACATGGTGGTGGAGTGGCCTATGCAATAGCAAAAGCAGCAATTGGGAATGCGAGAGACTACATAAAAATAAGCAAAGAAGCCATGAGAGAGCAGATTGGAAGGGATTGGATTGAACATGGGGAAGTGGTTGTAACACCGGCCTTAAAAATGGAACAACATGGGATTAAGTACGTCATTCATACAGTTGGTCCTTATTGTGGTGGTACGTGGGATGATGACAAGAAGGAAAAGTTAAAGAAGGCGATTCTTGGGGCTCTGAAAAAGGCCGAAGAGCTTGGAGTTAAAAGCATAGCATTTCCAGCTATAAGTGCTGGGATTTATGGCTGTTCATTAGAAGAGGTTATTAAAACTTTCCTTGAGGTTGTGGAAGAGTTTTCAAAGGAAGCTGAGAGCGTGAGGGAAGTTTATCTTGTGCTTTATTCAAGGACCGATTACGAAAGAGCTTTGAAAGTGATAGGAGATTAGCTCAATGTTAATTTGGGGGATCTTTCATGAATAATGACCTTAAAAATTGGCTTCCTCTTCTGATAGTGTTCAAACTCGCGTTTCGCTTATTGATTTTTCTGGACTTAGAGTTAGCTCCAGTTTTCTTCTTAAATATCCCACTATTTCTCAAAATGTTTGATGGCTTTTTGCTGTTTTATCTTGTTGGAATGCTTGCCGTTGAGGTTTATTTAATTTTAATCCTTAGAAAAGGGGACTTCCCGTTAAATCTGTTGCTCATGTATTTTATTACAGCTGTGTTTTTTGATTTGCCCTACGTCCTTTTTAGAGGGTTAGTTCATGGGAATTTTAACAGTATCTTTTTCCTTGTTCTCCCATGGTATATAAGCACTCTGACTGGTTTAGGAATCACTTTAAGACTAACCATAACTTCCCAATAATGTCCCGATAACTTATAGACATTCATTCAAAAATGAGGGGTATTGTGGAGGAAAACTTATTGTTGCTGGACTTTTTCTCAAAATTCTTCTTATGCTCAAATTCCCAATAATAGAGGCAGAGCTCCTAATGTTCTATTATTCATCGTCCTTTATGTTGCATGGATAGCTATGGTGGTAGAACTTAAGACTCTTCTTTAGCGATATTCTTTAATCCTCTTGTGAGAACTTTTCATGGTGGTGTTCATGAAAATTGAAGACGTTTACATCTGGGACATAAATGCTAAGTGGCTTGGTATTTCACCGTTTCAGCTCATGGAAAATGCTGGGGCCGGAGTTGCTCGAATTATAGAAGAAAAGTTTGGAAAAGGCCTTAAAGTGGCGATTTTTTGTGGGACAGGCAACAACGGCGGAGATGGCTTTGTAATAGCGAGGCATTTGAGCTTTGAAAATGATGTGACCGTGTTTTTGGTGGGTGATGAGATAAAGATCAGAAGTGAGGAAGCCAAACACAACTGGGAAATTCTCAAAAAGCTTGATTTTGTAAAGATTAAAACTCTCAAAGACTCAAGTCAAATAAAAGGGTTAGATCTTGGTAAGTTTAACGTGATTGTTGATGCTCTTCTTGGTGCGGGTACTAGAGGAGAGCCAAGAGAACCAATAAAGAGTGCTGTCGAGAAAATTAATGAATACTCGGGAAAAGCCAGGATAGTTAGCGTTGATCTGCCAACCGGCTATCCATCGAGTGTTAGGGTAAATTGTGACTTTGCAGTAACTTTCCAATGGGACAAGGAGGAGTATGAGGGGTTTGAACGAGTAATAGTGAAAATTGGTTATCCAAAAGAACTTTACCATTTGGTTGGTCCGGGGGATGTAAAATTTGCCTTGAGGAAAAAAGGCGAACATAAAGGCCAAAATGGGAAACTTTTGATAATTGGGGGGAGTGAAGATTACTTTGGCGCACCATATCTGGCAGCAAAAGCTGCTAGCTATATAGTGGATTTGGTCTATCTAGCCATGCCTGAATATTCAGCTAGAAGGATTAATGATCCGGATTTAATTTTGAGGCCTTTTAATGGCGAGAATTTCATAGAAGTTCATGTTAAAAGGGCCTTAGAGCTTTCAAAAAATGTTGATGCTGTTGTTATAGGCCCTGGAATTGGCCAAAAAGAAGAAACTAAAAAATTTGTTAGAGGGTTTGTAAAACAGTGTGAAAAACCTTTAGTTATAGATGCTGATGGATTAAAAGCAATAGCAGGAGAGTTAGGAGCTCTTGAAGGTAAGACTTTTGTATTAACTCCACACGCTGGGGAATTTGAGATTATTTTTGGAGAAAAACCTGAAGGGGACTTAGTTGAAACGGCCAGAATTGTAATGGAAAAAGCAAAGCAAATAGGGGGTACAATTTTACTAAAAGGGGTTTATGATATAATAAGTGATGGAACCACTTGGAAATACAACAAAACAGGAAATAGGGGAATGACCACTGGTGGGACAGGGGATGTTCTCTCTGGGATTATTGGTGGTTTATTGGCTTTGGGCAACAATCCATTGAGAGCTTCCACGGTAGGGGCCTTTCTTACGGGATTTGCGGGAGATATTGTAAAAGAAGAAATGGGAGAAAATTACACTGCACTGGAAGTTGCTAAAAAAGTTCCTTTCGCTATTAAGTGGGCTTTGGAGTTTTAGTCCTCAAGTTTTAAAATCTCTCTCAATTTTTTTGCTTCTTCTTGCAGTTGAGGGGAGTTTATGAGGGCCAGTAACACCATTATCCGAATAAACTCAAGACGATTCATTTCGACGCCTTCAAGTCTTTTAACAATGTCCCTGGAGAGAAATTCAAAATTACTTAAAAATTTCTTTATCAGAGTTACGAACTCTTTTTTATTGGGTATTATGAATCCGGCTTCAGTGAATATCTCATAGAGTCTCATGGCCTCCTTCGTGTGTATCCTGTCCATCGCTACCCACGCACTGGCATCATTTTCATAAGGTGATATTAGGAACACTTTTGCGCTCCTTCTATAGAGTTTTTCACTTCCTTCTCTTCCAACCTCTTCAATAAAACCTGCCTGCTTAAGCAGGTTTATGTGTCGATGTATTGTTGAAGGGTCTTTATTAAGTAACATGCTAAGTTCAGATACGGTCATTGCACGTTCCCTGAGCAATGAAATAATATCTAAGCGGGTCGTCTCAGCTAATACCCTAATTTTCTTGGGGTCAGTAACTATAAGAACATCTTTCATGATATCAAAATTCCTCTAATCTATCTTGAGGAGTTTCACTTTCTTCAATAATCTTTTTACCAGCGGCCACCATATCAATACTGTGTACAACTCCCCCAAATTCCTCGATGGTTCTCACTATTTCTTCATAATCTAAATTGTCTCCAACGATGGTTATCTTAACATTTTCAGTTTCTTTGTCGATTTCCACAAGGGTAATGTTAACCCCATCAACCCCTTTTAGCTCACTTAACCCCAGAGCCAGCTCAGTTACCATGGGCTGATGGGGTTTGAGCACATCCAATACGAGAAGTCTAATTCCCTTTGCCATCTTTTATCCCAACGACTCTTGAAATTACTCCTTTTTAAGGATTTCTCCAAGTTTTCTCAGGAGCTCTAAGGCTTCCCCATCTCTTCCTAACTCGGCCATGGTGAGCCAGTCTACGGCGTGGATTATGTCTTCGTTTGAAAATTCTTTCAGGGCCTCTTCTTTTTCCTCCAATTCTTTGGAAATCCTTGTTGTATACGAATGTTCCTTTTCTGTAATTTTGTCCATGAGATTCAAAAGTTCCTCCTCGTCAAACTTGTAGCCCAGTATTTTAAAGATCTCGAGTTTTGTTTTTAGTTTGGACTTTGCTAAGTATCTCAATTCCTCATCTCCAAGATACAGATTTATGTAGAACACATCTGCAGTTCTTCCATAGTATTTCTCTACCAGATTTCCCTTCATCTCGGTTCTTTTTACCTCGACGAGGCCAGCTTCTTTGAGTTTTTCGATGTGGTGGTAAACAGTTTGTGGGGTTTTTCCAAGTATTTCAGAGAGTTGTGAAATCGTCATTTCCCTGCTTCTTAACAGTCTTAGTATTTGTCTTCTTGTATCCTCAAGCATAAGTTTTATTACCTCTGGATCTGTGATGACCTTAACTTTCTTTTTCATGACTCTCACCAATTTTAACGTTCTAACAGAAATTTAAGCGCTCGAGAATATAACCTTTTCTCTTTTTAGAGATTTTTCTTGTCTGGAAAATTTTATAAATGTAAAATTCCCACATCACACAGCAAGGATGAACATTACTGTAAAGAGGTGAAAAACATGGACTTAGATTTTCTGTTCTATCCACAGAGTGTTGCTGTTATTGGAGCTTCAAATAAAGAAGGAAAAATCGGTAACGCGATAATGAAGAATCTCATAAACTTTGGGTTTAAGGGAAAAATATACCCTGTTAATGTGAAGGAAGATACAGTAATGGGCCTTAAAGCCTACAAGAATGTTTTAGAGATTCCAGATCAGGTTGATGTTGCAGTAATAGCGATTCCAGGAAAATTTGTTCCCCAAACCCTCGAGGAATGTGGACAAAAAGGGATTAGGGGAGCAGTTGTAATAAGTGCAGGTTTTAAAGAAGCTGGAAACATCGAACTTGAAGAAAAACTTGTTGAAGTAGCCAAAAAATGGAACATAAAAGTGGTTGGACCAAATTGTTTGGGTGTCACTAACATTGAAAACGGTTTTGACTGTACTTTTAATCCACCTGAGAGACAGGCTAGGCCAGAATTTGGTGGTATAGCATTCATGAGTCAGAGTGGAGCGTTTGGAGCGGCGATTCTTGATTGGGCTGCGAGGCACGAGGTTGGGATGAGCAAATTCATAAGCCTTGGAAACATGGCTGATTTGGATGAGAGTGACTTTATGGAGTATTTAAAGGACGATAAGGCTACTAAAGTTATAACGGCGTATCTTGAAGGAGTTAAAGATGGAAGAAAGTTTTTGCAGGCAGCGAGAGATGCTACAAGGAAGAAGCCTGTTGTAATTCTTAAAAGTGGAAGAACTGAGGCTGGTGCAAAAGCTGCGGCCTCCCACACAGGGTCTCTTGCAGGAAGTTATGTTATTTATCAAGCAGCATTTGAACAAAGTGGAGTTTTGGAAGCAAGAAGTATGAGACAGCTATTCAACTACTCTAAAGCTTTAGCGATGCAAAAACCTGCAAAAGGGAACAGGATAGCGATAGTTACAAATGGTGGTGGCGCAGGAGTCATGATGAGCGATGGGGTGCTAGAATCCGGGCTAAAAATGGCCGAATTAAGCGAAGAGACTAAAGAGAGGTTTGCAAAAGCGATAGAAGAAGGGAAACTTCCAGAACACATGAGTTATAAGAATCCAATTGACATTATTGGTGATGCTCCCTCAAGTAGGTACGAAATAGCCATGCGCTATGCTATAGAAGATGAAAATGTTGATGTCTTGGCTGTTATAGCTCTTTTCCAGAGTCCTGCATTGGATGATGGCATTGTTGATGCAGTTGCAAGAATGCAAGAATACGGTAAGCCAGTTATATTCATAGCTCCTGGAGGAGCTTACCCAGAGAAGATGGCTAGAAGAATAGAAAAAGTAGGAGTACCAGTTTTTGAGACTGTGGAAGATGGAGTCGATGCAGCGTATGCACTTGTTAAATATGGACAATATCTCAAAGAAGTTGAAGGTTAGGGAAAACTTTAAATTTTCTTTTCCCATTTTTAGTTCATGTTCGGTGATTGCTTTTGGCTTTGGTAATAAAAATCCTATCCTTCTTTTGGCTAGCTTAGTCTTTTTAGGAGGTGAATTCTGTGCCAGAATTTGAGGTAACTCCATGGGAAGTTACAGGAATAGTGGATTACAACAAGCTTATCAAAGAATTTGGAACAACACCCCTTACAGACGATCTACTGGAGAAGACAAGAGAACTTACAAAAAGTGATTTGCCACTTTATTTCAAGAGGAAGTTCTTCTTTTCCCACAGGGACTATGATTTAGTACTTAAGGACTACGAAGCAGGAAGGGGATTTTTCCTCTACACGGGTAGAGGGCCGAGTGGCCCAATGCATATTGGTCACATAATTCCATTCTTTGCCACGAAGTGGCTTCAGGATAATTTCGGAGTTAATCTGTATGTTCAAATCACAGATGATGAGAAATTCCTCTTTAAACCCAAGCTTACCCTTGAAGAAACAAAAAGATGGGCATATGAGAACATACTTGATATAATTGCTGTTGGATTTGATCCAGATAAGACATTTATCTTTCAGGACACTGAGTTCACCAAGATATATGAGATGGCCATCCCTATAGCGAAAAAAGTAACTTACTCTATGGCAAAGGCCGTTTTTGGATTTAATGATCAAAGCAAGGTCGGAATGATATTCTACCCTGCCATTCAAGCTGCTCCAACATTTTTCGAAGAGAAACGTTCTTTAATCCCCGCTGCTATTGACCAAGATCCCTATTGGAGAATTCAGAGAGACTTTGCAGAGAGTTTGGGTTATTATAAAGCGGCAGCACTTCATTCAAAGTTTGTACCTGGTTTATTGGGTTTGGGAGGAAAAATGAGCGCTTCAAAGCCAGAAACAGCTATTTACCTAACAGATGATCCAGAAGAAGCTGGTAAAAAGATCTGGAAATATGCTTTAACTGGTGGAAGGGCTACTGCAAAAGAGCAGCGCGAAAAGGGAGGCGAACCTGACAAGTGTGTTGTATTTAAATGGCTTGAAATATTCTTTGAGCCTGATGATAAAAAACTCCTCGAAAGGTACAATGCCTGTAAAAGTGGAGAAATACTTTGTGGTCAATGCAAGCGCTATCTCATAGAGAAGGTCCAGAACTTCTTAAAGGAACACCAGGAGAAAAGGGAGAAAGCAAGAGATCTGGTGGAGAGATTTAAATATACTGGAAAACTTGCACAAGAACAATGGGACAAATCGATTCCCGAAGCTCTAAGGAAGTAGTGTGTGGCTTCGGGATTTCTCATTTTTCTCTGAAAATTATTTCATGCCGTATTCTTTTCTTTTTGTCCTTCGTGTACATGTATGCAGATGGACGTTTCTATTTCTTCATTAAAGAATGAATTTTACATAGAGCAAGTTTTATTACCTTCGAAAAGCTTTCGTTTTTTGGAGGTGAAAGAAGTGGCATTGGGTAGGAATGAAGCTCTCGCTTTAGCTATAGGAACCCAAGTTGGTGCAGGCGTTTTGGGGTTGCCCTATGCAGCAAGAAAAATCGGTTTGATACCAAGCGTGGCTCTAATGTTTTTAGTGGCTTTAACCATGTATATTACCGCCCTTTTTGTTCTTGAACTTTCTGCAAAAAATGGCGGAAAACAGATGTCTACTTTGGCTAGGGAGATATTAGGAAGGCCAGGAGGAGTACTAATGTTTGCTAGCATCTCTTTGATGAGTTACGGTGCTCTTTTGGCCTATATTGCTGGTGGGGGGAGTGTTTTTGCAAACCTTTTCGGTATAAGTGAGGAGATGGGTGCGTTGATCTTTTGGGCATTTGCCAGCTTTATTATCTACAGAGGGCTGGAAATGTCAGGGAAGAGTGAATTGATACTAAGTGGTGTTTTATTGGCCCTTTTTGTAGTGGTTGCGATAATGGCTGTACCCCATACAAAGGTTGAGAACGCATTTTATATGGGGAGTGAGGGAATTGTAACTCTCTTTGGGGTTGCGATATTTGCATTTGGCTGTCATACAATAGTTCCGGATATTTATAAGGGGCTTGGGAGTTATGAAAAGGCTAAAAAAGTGTTACTTTTGGCTTTCTTAGTTCCGGCTATAGTGTATTCACTATTTGTGGCTTCATTCCTCCTAGTCTTTGGTGAGAACACTCCCCAAATAGCTACTCAAGCACTCGAACAGCTATATGGAAGAATAGGAATGCTTGTTGGAAGTTTAATTCCGATCTTTGCTATCTTGACAAGTTACATAGGCCTTGGTTTGGCTCAACTGGACAACATGGAAGAGTACCTAAAGATGAATAGGAAATCTGCTTGGATCATAACAGTTTTCCCACCGTTGATACTTTATATGGTGGGAATTAGGGACTTCGTTGAGGTTTTGGGAGCTGCAGGCAGTACAGGAGATCTTATGGCTTTTATAATAATGCCAATTGTGCTCTATATAACTTATAAGCTTAAACCTGCGTTCCTTAGGGATAGAGAAGCAGAGGTTAGTTAAGGGCAAACTCTTTATTTTTTCTTCATTATTTCATTTGGTGATGTAATGATTCGCTTACCCTTTAGAGATGGTTTCTATGAAGTTAGACCAAGCAAGATAATCTGTCTTGGAAGAAATTATGCAGAGCATGCTAAAGAATTGGGTCATGAAGTTCCAAAAGAGCCTGTGATATTTTTAAAACCCCCATCCTCCTTAATAGGCCCAAATCAGACTATAATACTCCCCAGAAGAAGTAAAGAGGTTCATCATGAAGTAGAGCTTGCTGTGATAATTGGAAAAAGAGGGAAAAACATTCCGAAAGCAAAAGCAATGGAATACGTATTGGGTTATACTATCTTAATGGACATAACGGCCAGGGATCTTCAAAGGGAGGCAAAGACGAAGGGCCTCCCTTGGACAGTACCTAAGGGATTTGACACATTCGCTCCGATTGGCCCGCGTGTAGTGGATAAAAGAGAGCTTGATGTGGCTGATCTCGAAATAGGTCTCAAGGTCAATGGTAAAGTCAGACAGCTTTCGAGAACCAGTAAAATGATCTTTAAAATAGATGAGATAATTGAATACATCTCAAACATAATGACCCTTGAAAAGGGTGACATAATTGCAACAGGGACTCCAGAAGGTGTTGGACCTTTACGGCATGGTGATGTAGTAGAAGCATGGATAGAAGGGATTGGGGTTTTAAAAGAAGATGTGTTGGCAGAGCGATCGATTCTCTGCTAACCTCTTCATTTAACTACATACAAATGCACCATTAACCCTCCATGTCCAACTAACCGATGGTGGAGTATTTTGAATCCATTTTCCTCGAAAGCCTTCTCTATAGCTCTTTTTTCAGTGGTTAAAAAGACGCCTCTTTTTTCTAAAACCTTTGAAAGCTCGTTAAAAAACTTCATATAGAGCTCAGGAATCAGGCTTTTTCTCCCAATCTTCAAACCGTAGGGCAAATTGCTTAACACAAAATCTACACTTTCAACATACTTGGAAAGTTTTGTGGCATCACCATGGATAAACTCTATTTTATTTGAAACCCCAGCAGCTAAGGTATTCATCTTAGCCCCCTTCAAATGCTTTTCATATTTCTCGAGTCCAATTATCTTCCCGTTATATCCTCTTAATGCCAGTTCTATCAAGATGGTACCACTTCCACACATTGGGTCTAGAACGCTCCCTCCATCCAGTTCTGCTAGTTCTATCATTGCATTTGCTATTGATGCTTTCAAGTGGGCTGGGTGGTCATAAACGCGCCAAGGTCGTTTATGGAGAGAGGAATCTCCCGTGGTGTCAATACCCAAGAAAAAGACATCATCAATCAATTCTGCCCTAAAAATCACGCATGGGTGATCCAGATTTACCTTTGGTGTGCCAAAATTTGAGAGCTTATCATATATTGCGCTTCCTGTGGTTTTTGCGATATCAACACTTGTAAATTCATGTTCTCCTTTTCTGAAACTCCTAACGGCGAAGCTTTCACTTATCTTTACGTACTTCTCGATAGGGGAGTTAAACACGAAATTATAAATCTCATTGAGGGCTTTCTCTTTTTCTAAGCTAGGGATCTTTGTGGATGAGATATGGAGAATGACTCTGTGCAAGAGTCGGGAGTTTTCATTCAAAAAAGCGGCAATCTCAAATTCTCTCTTTTTTCCCTTTTTATTAAAGTAATAGCTCTCTTCAATCTCTGCCCATATCCTACCTTCGACTCCCAAGGGCTTTTCTTCGACTTTTCCTTTTAAGTCTGCTCTTTTTATGAGGTCCTCAACTTCTTTTTTTGCTAAATCCTCAATACCTTGAGATGTTGTTAACAGTAACTTCATGGTTCAGAATACTTAACTCCCTGTTATAAGTTTTAGCTCAGAAGAGCTCCCCATTAATAAACCTCTTTGTTAGTTCATTCCTTGGTCGTTCAAAAACTTCTTTTGTCTTTCCTATCTCGATGATCTTTCCTTTGTATATATGGGCCACTCTGTGGGCCAGTCGTTTTGCTTGGAATAGATTATGAGTTGAAAAGAGTATTGTAGTTTCCTTTTCTTTAACTATTTCCTTAACTATTTCCTCGATTATAGCAGAATTTGTTGGGTCTAAATTTGCAGTCGGTTCGTCCATAAGTAAAAGCTTTGGTTCGAGGACAATTGCCCTTGCTATGGCAACTCGTTGTTTTTCTCCTCCTGAAAGATATTTTGCTCTCCTATTTTCATAACCTTGGAGTCTAACTAGCTCTAAAACTTCCTCGACTTTTTTCTTTATCTCATCTTTTGAGTATCCCCTGATTTTTAGGCCATATGCTATGTTCTTAAAAACGGTAGTGTTAAACATCACGGGAATTTGAAAAACCATTGTAATGTTTTTTCTTAAATCGTCATTCCAGCTCACTTTGGTTCCATCAAAGTAGTACTCTCCTGAGTCTGGCTTTTCTAAAAGGGCTAAAATCCTTAATAGTGTAGTTTTTCCAGCCCCACTATGTCCCATTATGCAGAATATCTCTCCTTTTTTAATTTCGAGATTTACATCTTCAAGCGCTGGAGGTTCTCCATTATCATACCTCTTTGTAATTCCAATTGTTTTGATGAAGCTCATGTTAACCACTTCCTGATGAGATTTGATAGAAGATTTACTCCCAAAACAATCCCCATCAGTATTATCCCAAGGGCTATGGCGACGCTGATCTCAGCTCTTACAGTGTACATCTGAATTGCCGTGGTTAGTACTCTCGTGTTGTAATGCCCCCCTTTCACGTATATATTTCCTCCAATCATAAGAGCTATTCCCAGTTCAGCAATTGCTCTATTAAATCCAGCGATTATTGCTAGTATTATCCCTCCAACACTCTCTATAACCACTTGGAATGATGCTCTAATCTCATCTGCACCAAGGGTTAAAGCCAATTCTCTAATCTCGTTTTCAATTGCTTCGAGAGAGTTCACTACTATGCTCATTATTATTGGGGTTATGAGTAAAGCCTGACCAAAGCTTATTCCCATTTCTGTATAGAGAAGACCAAGTGTTCCAAGGGGCCCCCGTGGCACAAGAAGGAGGTAGAGTATGAGGCCCCAAATAACCGTTGGTACCCCCATAAGACCATTAATGAATGTTTTAACAAGCCATTTTCCTCGGAAATTTTTAAGACCTATTAACATGGATAGGGGAAGTGACCAGGCAACGGCCATTACTGTAGCTATTCCTGATACTTTTATTGACCTTAGGGCTATTTCAATAATATAAGGCTCTGTTATAAGTCCTAGGGCCTCTGAAAATCCCTGGATTATATACTCCCATGCCATCTTTTGTCCTCCTCAATAAATAGAGAGATAAGATAAAAGTGTTATCCTTCTACTATTGTGGCTGGAAACTCAAAAAACTCATAGGCAGCATTATATCGGAATTTGGTTGGACACTCAGTATAACTCTCGCCATCTTTCATGAAGCCGTATTTGAGTAACCACTTAAAGACTTCTCCTTCTTTTTGCTCTAGTACTGGAACAGCTGGATAGAAAAGAGACCGCCCAAATTCCTCTTTTCCATACTCTGCTATTGCTTTTTGCCCTTCTTCAGAGGTGAGCCATTCTGCAAGAAGCATCGCGCCTTCAAAATCTTTATCCTCGATCTTCTCTGGATTTATGATGATTATGGCGTACACATTTATAAGTTGCTCTCCTTTGTCAACTAGCACATCCAAGTCAATTTTACCCTCTTTCTGGTATTTAAGATACGTTCCGATATCAGAGAGAGTGTAGGCTTTTCTCTCACTTGTGTATAGAAGCGTGTTCCCCATCCCTGAACCTGTCGTTCCAAACCACTTTTCATTCTTAAGCTCTTCGAAGCTAAACCCTGCTGCCTTCCACAATGCGATTTCTTTTGTGTTGGTTCCAGAACCATCATCTCTTGAAATCCATACGAGTTGGTCGGGGTGCATTCTTCCGTACTCAACTAACTTTTTAAGGGCCTCTGTGACACCCAGTCCCTTAATTCCAGCGGGATCACTCTTTGGACCAACAATTACAAAAAAGTTGTATGCGAATACTTTTCTATTAACCCCATAACCTTCTTCCATAAATGCCTGTTCTTTGGAAAGTGCATGAACTAGAATAGCATCGCTTGCACCGTTTTTTGCATCCATAATTGCTCCACCTGTTCCTTTAGGAATAAAACGTAATTCAATGCCGTATTTTTCTTTGAATGCTGGTGCGACAACTTCTTCTAGAATCCCTGTGTCATATAGACTTGTTGTAGTTGAGATTGTCAAAACTCTTGGAGTTTCTGTAGTGGTGTTTTCTGCTTTAGGAGTTCCAATGCATCCAATGGCGACACTCACAATTAGAAATACCACAAAGATGAACGTCATCCTCTTCATAGTTGTATCCCTTTTTTGGGTATGGAAAAAGATTTTATAAACATTCTGCACAAATAGTAAACATTTTTGCTTAACAACATCACTCCAGAATTGCTATTACGCCCTTCCATTTCCCACCAAAGCATTCACTTGCAATCACTTTTTTACCTGTTAGCTCTTCAAGGAATCGTATGGCAGAAGGACATTTCTTAAATCTTGTTGCTATTCCTACTATAACCCCTTCAATTTCTCTGATTCCAACACGTCGTTCTTTTCTGGGCCAGAGCTGTTCTTCATATTTCCAAAGGATCCTTCTTGGATCGATTAGGAATTCACGTTCAATTTCATCCAAGATCTCTTCAAAATCCCAGATAAAGCTTTCCTCTCTTTTCTCTTCTTTGCCAAAAAGGGTGAACTTCCCAGTCTGCCACTCTCTTAAAAGGTATCTCGCAGTTTCTTCGAGATCAACTTCTCCCCCTTTTCTTAAGAGGCCTTTTCTCTTTCCTATAGCCTCTAATATTTGTTCTTCATCTTCGAATTTCTCGATTCCATATTTTTCAGTTATGGCCTCTTTTCTTGTTTCCAAGATTCTACGTATGAGTCTTAGAGCTGGTTTAACAGGATCTTCGATTTTATCTGCAGGAAAACCGCCCCTAATAACAAGTTCTTCAAACTCATCGATTGGAACTACTCCAGGGGAATCAAGTAGCCATATTCTCTTGGAAAGTTTGATCAACTGTTTTCCCTTTGTATATCCGGGTATTGGGGCAGTGCCGACTGCATGTTTTCCTTTTAGGACATTTATTATGGTGCTCTTTCCTACGTTGGGGTATCCTACTAGAACAACCTTTACTTTTTCCTTGCCTTCATTAAAAAGCTCCTTTGCAATCTTTTTTATTTCTTTTCTTAAGATACCGGTCCCTTTTCTTTCTCTTGCACTGATAAAGACTATTGGGAGATTTTGATTTTTCTGTTTGTATTCTTCAGCCCACTTCTTTGGCACTAAATCAGCTTTATTCATAACTATTAGTAACTTCTTTCCTTCTTCCTGTACAAGTTTTTCAACTTTAGGATTTCTGGTCCCTATTGGGTCTCTAGCATCCACTACCTCAACTATAATATCGCCTTCTTTAATCGCTTCCCTTACTATCCTCCAAGCCTTTTTCTGTTTCATCTCGTATCACCGTTATCTCAAAGATTACAGTTCCTCCCTCTGTATATGGTGGTCCTGGATCTAAACATTGAACGTAAGCCTTTTCCCCTCTACCCAATCCTATCTCTTGGGGTTTAACACCTTTTCGCAAGGCCACTATGTAGGGTAAGAATGATGCAAAGGCATGTGTGCAAATTGCAGTGGTCTCTTCTAGATTGACCTTCGGGCCCTCTATAACTATCTTGTCCCCTACTTTGAACACTGGGCACCTCCCCTTAATATTTATGGCTTTTATTACCAGTTTTTCCATTTTTCATCACCAAAAGGTAAATAAGGAATGAAGACTAAAATATTTACTAGGACTATTAGTTCATAAAAGAAAATTATTATTGTGGTGGTGCTCACCGTGGCGGAAGATATTGAAGAAAAAATTAGACGTTTGAGAGAATTAGGGAAAGTTTCTGTTGAGGAGAGGGGGGAATCAAAAACTCCCTCTGTGCCAGTTGCAAGACCATCTGGTCCCACTAGAAAACCCTCTAGACTTGGTAGACTTAGAGAGAGGGAAAGACGTAGGAGAATTATTATTGGTGCTTCTATTCTGGCGATAATTATCATAGCTGTTGTTGTTGGGGTGTACATAACCTATCAAAATAGGGCAGCGAAACAGCTTGAAGAGGCTAAACTTGCAAAAATCACGGAGGTCAATAAATACTTCACTGGGGAACTTCAAAATGATACTTTGAAAACACAGCTGATAAATCAAATTAGCAGGGCCCAAAGCGTAGAAGAACTTGAGAAAATTGATGTGAAAACTTTGGCAGAGCAAAGAAAAGCACAGTTAGAAGAAGAAAAGCGTCAAAAGGAACTTCAAGATGCAAAGACGGTTAAGTTATCAGAGATAGAACAATCATTTGAACTCCTTCTTTCTCAGCCCCTTCCAGCGGACATAAAAAGTGAGGCTATTCAGACATTAAACCAACTAAAGGAGAGAGTTAATTCGGCAGAATCCAAGGACGAAGTTTTATTGGTTGATCCCAATCCATATTTGCTTGATCTATGGAGGAAGTACTATTATTACCTTATAGATGCCACTCCAACTCAAAAAGTTATTCTCAAGAAAGGTGTTGAGAAGAGCATATATACAAAACCAGAGGCCAAATACGTTCTAAGCAAAATTACAGACTTTGCTGAATTGATGCAGTATACAATCGAGAAAGCAGAGATGGTTCAAGTTGCCTTGGTTCTCCCAAGAGAAAATGTTAACGGGGCGTTCTTGTCTTCTGGGGACAAAGTAAAGATTTTTGCTCAGGTAAATGCAACATCTATCCAAAAGATAGCTGATGAAGGATACATAACCACTGTGCTCCTTTTAAAAGATTCAGGCGAGATTTCAGTTTCTGAGTCACAGACAGAGAGTAATAATATAGAAAGTTCTACAGAGACCTCTTACTCAGATCAATACTCGGAGAGTTATGCACCTGGCGAGCAATCAATCACCTACGAACAGAGCAAAGATGAAAGCCATTCAACCACACAATCAAGTTCACAGACAATAACTGCTTCCTACACCTACAACGTGGCGTTATCAGAAATATTGAAAGCAATTGCAGCTAACAAAATAGCAGCTCCAGACGAGGTTAAAGAACAGCTGAGCAGATACATGTGGAAAGTGTTTGGTCTAGAGCAGGATACAGGCCTCATGGCCACAGACCCAACGGCCAAAGTTCTGGTGATAGTTGAAGTACCGGCAGAGTTCGTTGAAGACATACTCAAATATAGAAACGCGCTTTACATAACAAAGATTGTAGGGTGAGTGGCATGATAAAAAAGGTGGCTCTTGCCTTTTTCTTTATTTTGTTAGTTTCCAGTTTAGTAAATGCCCAAGAAGGGGGAAATATTGAGGCTTCTGGGATAGTTGACTTAAATGTGACTTTAGTAAATGCAGGTCCCTTTTATAAGTTTGTGTTAATCAATCCGGATTATGAATACACTCTAATCAGAAAAGGAAATGAGATAGTTAATGTAAACAACATGGGATTTTGGATTGCCCCCTATGAAACTTTGCAAGTAAATGTAAAAATAGATGAGAGTTTATCTGTGAGTTCTGTGAGTGGAGTAGAAGGCCCAAACCTCTTCTATAGTCCAGTTTATCCGGAGTTAGTGTTGTATCCACAAAAATATTACATGGTTGATACCTTCTTCATTTCCGATGGTTATGTGAAGGTGGTTAAGTATACAGGTAGTGTGAAAGTGACTGTGAGAAATCCCCTTGCAGAAGAAGTTAAGTATATTGCTGTTGGAATACCAATCCTCTTTGATGGAGCAGAAATTTATGAGTTTGAACCCGAATACACTATGAAATACAGTGAGTATGTGGATGTTATATTATCTCAATACGCCCAATACGTAAGAGAGTTCATGCCCAGTTACCTCGATAGAGAATCTGAGAACAATACAGACCTATCAGAGCTTTCTTCAAGGATTGTTATTTATTCCCTAACGGATAATCTCTTGGCAAAGAGTAATGAGAAGCCCGAACTGACAAAGACCGTACAAAGATCAGAGTTAAAGTTTGATTATCCTGTATGGATAGTATTTTTAGGGGGGCATGATTTTGAATATGAATACAAAGTTAAATGGGAAAATCTAATGTGGGTGAGTGAATTTGGAAGAGAAAAAGAAAAAACGTTCAGGTTTATCATGGATAGAAGAAATCCTCAATGAGGAGGCTCCCCCATTAGAGGAAATAATAAAGGATGAACATGAAGAAAAACCCCCTAGTCTGAGAGATAAAGGGGACATTTCTACAATACCTGAGGTTAAGACTCCAACTTCGTATAGAAGTAGCGAGACATGGGGAGATAGAAGTTTAGAGAGAATACTGAAAAGGACTCATGGTCCCCCTGTGAGAACTCCTGCACCAACATACTATGGTGAAGAGGCAAAAGTACTTGATGTTTATGGTAATGTGAGAATTCTAAAAGTTAGTGGAGAGCCAATACCGATATACGAAATTCGACTTCCACAATTAAGTGAAGAGGAAGAAAAGTTGGTTAGGATAGTTCGAGATAGGGCGATTGCTGAAATTCAAATAGACCCAGAAAGCATCCCTGACCCAGAAGAAAGAAGGAGGATTTTTGGTAGGGCCGTGAAGAACATAATGAGAGAACTTGCTCCAAATGTTTCGGAAGGAAGAATGGAGATTCTAGTAAATCTAGTGGTTCAGAACATGATTGGATACGGTAAACTAGATCCATTAGTTAGAGACGATAATTTAGAAGAAGTTATGGTTATTGGGACTAGAAAGCCAGTCTATGTGTGGCATAGGAAGTTCTATATGTGTAAAACGAACATATTTTTTGACGATGAAAGAGAGATATTAAACATAATTGAACGCATAGCTAGACAGGTTGGAAGAAGGATTGATCAGCAAACACCCCTTTTAGATGCTCGTTTACCCGATGGAAGTAGAGTTAATGCAACAATTAGACCTATAAGCTTAGAAGGCCCTACGTTGACCATAAGAAAATTCAAAAAGGATCCTTTGACGATAATTGATCTTCTGAAGTATGGTACATTCAATTTAGAAATAGCATCCTTATTGTGGATCTTTGTTGATGGGCTTGGAGTTAAGCCAGCAAACGTACTTGTAGCGGGAGGAACAGGTTCGGGTAAGACCACAACTCTTAATGCATTAGCAATGTTTATTCCTCCAAGTGAACGTGTAATTAGCATAGAAGATACAGCTGAGCTTCAACTCCCAATTGAACACTGGGTGAGACTTGAAACTAGACCACCAAATATCGAAGGTAGAGGAGAAATCACAATGGACGACCTAGTTAAAAATACCTTACGTATGAGGCCAGATAGGATTATTGTAGGTGAGGTCAGAGGTCCAGAGGCAAGAACGATGTTCACTGCAATGAATACTGGACACGATGGTTGTATGGGTACGATACACTCTAACTCTGCAAGAGAAACTATTGTTAGGCTTGAGAGTCCCCCTATGAACGTTCCAAGGATTATGATTCCAGCCCTTGACGTCATCATAATGCAGGTGAGATTTAACAACAGAAAGAAAGGAACTATAAGAAGGATCACTGAGATTGCAGAAGTTTCAGGAATAGAAGGAGAAAGCGTTCAGTTGAACACGATTTACAAGTACAATCCAGCAAAGGATGAACTCTATCATACTGGAGTTCCAAGCAGGGTCATGAACCAGCTTGCTGAACACACTGGGCTCACCACAGAGGAACTCTTAGAAGAGAGGCTAAAGAGAGAAGTCGTTCTCCAATGGATGGTAGAAAAGGGAATAAGAAGTATCGAAGAAGTTGGGCACTATATAAGAGAATTCTACATTAATCCGGAAGAGACTTTGATGAGGATCGAAAAAGACGCTTCCCTTGAACTGACTGAGAAAGTAAGAAGAATCATATAAAGGTGAGACATTTGGGATTGAAGGCTAGAATATTGGAGTTTATAGAAAGGTTAGGACAGAAAACTATTGAGGTGAGCGAACGACCTATTCGTAGAATCCCCAAGACGCTCACATTAGAGGAGAGACTCCAACTATTGAAAAAACTCCAAGAAGAGATCAGTGAAGAAAGAGAAAAGAGATATGAAGAAGAGATTGAGGAATTAGTAGAGTGGAGAAAGAAGGAACTGGAAAAATCTTTCAGTCACAGATTTTCAGAATTCATGTTGAGGCGTTTCAGAGGTCCAGTTGAATCTTTCACGAGATCTATCAAAGGTCTAGATTACGACCTGCTTCGTGCAAATATCAAAATGAGTAAGGAACAGTACGTCGCTTTGATGATAGGAGTATCAATTTTTTCTGCCATTTTTGGATTTATACTTGGTATTCTTCTCATTCTCCCAATTGACATATCAATAATGCTGGGACTTCTTGGTTTCATCGGTGGTTTTCTTTACATGAGGAATTATCCAAGGCTAGTGTGGAGAGGAAGAGTGATAGAGGTAGAAAAGGCGTTGCCATATGTATTGAGACACATGGCATCTCTCTTAAGTGCAGGTGTTGGTATAGCTGAGGCTATGGTTTCAGTGGCTAATGCCGATTATGGCCCAATCTCTGAGGAATTTGATCTAATGATAAGGGACATGCATGGTGGAACATCTTTTGAGGATGCTTTAACAAGATTTGAGGAGAGAATGGCTTCTGAAAACGTTAGCAGGGTTGTGAAGCAAATATTAAGGGCTACAAGATTCGGTGGAAACTTGGCAGATATATTATACAAACTTGCTGAGGACTTTTCCTTTGAATATAGGATGAAGCTCGTAGAATACATACAGAAGGTTAATGGTATAGCATTCGTTTACATGTTCATGACGATAATTATGCCGACACTCTTTGTTGTGGCAATACTTGCAGCATCTATGATGTCGAGAAGTGTTGTATTACCACCTTCCGCACTAGCTGTTATCTTATTGTTTGGATTCCCTGCCATGTCTACAATGGTAGTGTTCATGATAAAACGAAGCGAGCCGAGGTGATTAAATGCCTGAAATTACCTTTCTACATCCGATTGCAAAGGCCCTTGAAAGGATAATTCCAAAGAAGTGGACTAGGAGGTACACCCTGTTTCTGTATTCTGCAGGCATATCATTCTTGGCACTAGAATTTTTAATAGTGTCTTTCCTACTTGCACTTTTAGTGAGTATTGTAGTCTTCATAATTTCTCCAGTCAAGCTTTATGCACTACCTGTCTTCTTTGCCGTATTCGTTGGAGTTGCGTGGGTGTATCCTTACTGGAAGCTCATTAAGAAAATTGAAAACATGGAAAACAACATTCCTGATGCGTTTTTCTATTTGGCGAGTTCTCTTAGGGCTGGAGTATCGTTTTCGGAGGCATTGGAAGAGGCCTCTACTGCTAGATTTGGAGCCTTAACAGAGGAGTTTAAAAGAACAGTCAGTGAGATAAAGAGAGGTAGGTCAACTTATGAGGCTTTAAAGGCTTTTGCACTGAGAAACAGGAGATCAATTATAATATACCGATCTACGATGATCATCCTTGAGGCCTATGAAAGAGGTGCACCAATGGCTGATGTGTTGGTAGCTGTTGCTAATGATGTTCGTGAGATCCTAAGAATAAAAAAAGAGAGAAAAGCTTCTACGGGAATGCAAACAATGTTTTTCATAATTGCAAGTGGATTCCTTGGTCCGATAATC
The DNA here is from genome assembly GCF_001317345.1 of Thermococcus sp. EP1. Lineage (NCBI taxonomy): Archaea > Methanobacteriati > Methanobacteriota > Thermococci > Thermococcales > Thermococcaceae > Thermococcus > Thermococcus sp. EP1. The sequence continues at coordinate 345,777 of NZ_JXCG01000001.1, forward strand.
CTTGGGATAGTCTCTCAAATCATGGGGGGCATGAATACGCCAGAGGTTGGTCTCAACCTACCGCTGGATGCTATTTACAACATTCTCTTAGCATTTGTGGCACTGCAGGCAATAGTTTCTGGATTGGGAATTGGAATAATAAGAGAAGGAAAGTTCTCAGCAGGCTTTAAATACAGCGCAATGCTTGCCGTAATGGGTGTCTTAACGTTTCTCGTAGCTACTAAGATTCAAATATCAAGCCTCGGCTTTATCTGATTTTTCTTTTTCTATGTCCACTATTTCTACTTCAAAAATCAGTGTTTTCCCGGCAAGTGGATGATTGAAGTCAAGGGTAACGTTCTCTTCTCCAACAGCAGTTATTCTTGCAATTCCACTGTCGGTCATAATATAGGCTCCTTCTATCGGCTCTATACCTGCTTTTTCGAATTCACTTGTTGGCACATCAATTATTAAGTCATCACGTGGCATACCATATCCTTTTTCTGGGGGAATCGTTATAGTTTTCTTCTCTCCAACTTCCATCCCTATTAGGCCTTCGTCCATTCCGGAGATAAGTTCACCAACCCCCACATTGGCACCAAGGGGGCCATAAGTCCTATCTTCAGTATAAATACCTGCTTCTTTAGCAATATTCTCATAAGTCGTATCGAAAATTTCTCCATTCTCAAACTTTCCAATGTAGTTAAAAACCACAAAATCGCCTTTTTCAACTTTCATTCTTTCCACCAACTAAATTTTCTCAAGCTTAACTCTTTCATTGCCCTTATAACATTTTTGGTCAGCGTTATACAATTTTGTGATAAAGTATATATAGGTGTTTAGCATAAATACTCCCAGGTGACGTTATATGGGAGAATTTGCGGAAATGCTTGAAAGAGAGTTCAGTGGATTGAAAACTACAGAGATTTATTCCACAAAGCTTGGTAATAGGAATATTGAAATAATTGAAGTGGAGGCAAAGGGTTCTAAAATGCTTGTAATGTTCCAGGACGAGCCAATGAAACATGATTTACATAGATGGTCTTTAATAATCACAAGTGCGAAGAATACAAGGACAATCCAGGGAATGGACAAACTAAAAACTTTAAAAATGAGAATTAAAGAGAATGTAAGGTCGATAATGGAAGGTATGTGATTAACTCTCACTAATTCTTTAAAGGATATTAATGCTCCTCTGGAAGAAGGTAGTATACATAGTGTGGCCTGTTGCTGAATTCATCGATGTAAACAACTGTTCCGTTCTTAGGTGGTTTGAGGTAGTGTACTTCTCCTTTTTTAGTTGTTATTGCAGCAAATGCATCGCTTTTTCTGACTCTATTTCCTACCTCTGCGATTATACTTGAGACGTATCCTTCTACGGGTAGGAGCATTAATTCATCTCCTTTGTAAAGTCTTATTTCTGTTCTTCTATCTGGCAAGACTATTATCACATCACAAATCATTCTATGCTCATATTTATCTACATAGAAATGGAATCTGTCATAGACTTCTTTTTTCATGAATTTTGCTTTTTTTACATCTATAAACGCGGGAAGTTTTTCTTCTTTCTTTAGCCTCACTTCTACGTTTTCCTGAATAATTATACAATCTATTTTTGCCTTACCATTCTCAACACATTCCTCAGCAGTGCTCTCAACGAAAAGCCGTGGGACTTTTTCCATATTCTCACCCAGCTTTTCTCCCGCTATAAAACTTTTTAAACCTATCTTTGCATAGATTTACAGATGAGAGATTATGAAGCGTAGATTGACAATCCTTTATTTTATCATTGTTCTACTAATGAGTGCCATAATAAGCTCTCAAGCTAAAATTGGAGAGATTAAAAAGGGAACTCAAGACTATTACTTAATTGGACTGTTCTTTGCTATTTTGATAGTTATTGCAGGGATAATATTAATTCAGATCTTTCTTACAGTTGGGGATCCATTTGCCAAAGAAGGCCCAGGTTACAAAGTAAATTGGGGAATATTTCTTGCTATAATTGTTGGTTCTATCATAATAGCCCTTCCAATCCTTTACAAGGTGTATAAGACACCCTTGCCAAATATGACCATTAACCAGACAGAAGGAATCTACTATGTTAACCAGAGTTACCGTGTCAGCTTTTATGAGAGATACTTCCAGAACCCGTTAGGCCCCTCTGTCGAAGGAAGTATTTATTTATATGCCCTCTTTGGAGTGCTTGTGGCCCTTTTGGCTTATGTTGCTGTTAGATTTTATCTTGATTTAAGGACCGCAAGGGAGAGGAGAAAACTTAAAGAGATGGTAGAGAAATTTGATAAAAAATTGGAGGAAGAGGGCATAAGTTTCCTTGGAGATCCAAATGAAATAGTTGTCAAATTGTACAAAAATGCGGTGATATGGCTCAAACTTTTGGGCATCCCCTACAGGGAAAGTTGGACCCACTGGGAACATGCTGAGAGAGTGAAGTATAAGCACGAAGCATATGTAGCCCTTGCAAAGCTATTTGAAAAAGCGAAATATGCACCTGAAAAGGTCACAATGGAGGATGCTAGAAGAGCTTACGATCTTTATATGAGGATTAAGGGGGATGTGAATGAGGTTTAACCTTGTGTTTATCTTGGTTTTGCCATTTGTGCTGATAGCTTTCTCCGCTGGTTCGTATCTAGTTAGGTGGATCGCCGTTTTAATTGCGGGAGTAATCCTGCTCGCATTCATCTTGGAAGAGACTGAACTCCCCTATATCCCGAGGAGGAGAGAAAGTAAGCGGGAAAAGAGAACTGATGTTGAAAGACTCGCTGATGTTATAAAAATGGCAAAGAAGGGGACGGTTGCAAGACAAATTATTTCTGATACAGTTCTTGAAATATATGAGGTTCTAGAGGAAAATAGAGAAAAAGCGGTGGAGAGAACAAGGGAAGTTTTTAGTTCTTCATATCATGGGGGAAACTTTTTGGAGAATCTTGAAAATGCTCTTAAAATTGTGGAGGCGGATGTAAATGAAAATAGAAGAGGTCCACGAAAAGGGAAATGAAATTTTGAATGAGGTAGGTAAGGCGATAGTTGGAAAAAGAGAAGTTTTGAAACTGATGCTGGCAACAATACTAGCAGATGGCCACATACTTATTGAAGACTTACCAGGCTTGGCAAAAACATTAATGGCAAAGAGCTTTGCTGCGGCTTTAGGCGTTAAATTTAGAAGAGTCCAGTTTACCCCCGATTTGTTGCCTTCGGATATTCTGGGAGTTAGTGTCTTTAACCAGAAAACTCTCGAGTTTGAGTTCAAAGAGGGTCCAATATTTACAAACATTCTTCTTGCAGATGAGGTCAATAGAGCACCTCCAAAAACCCAATCTGCTCTCCTTGAGGCTATGCAGGAAAGACAGGTAACAATAGAGGGAAAAACTCGCTATCTTGAGAGACCATTTGTGGTAATAGCAACTCAAAATCCCATAGAGCAGGAAGGGACGTACCCCCTTCCAGAGGCTCAGCTAGATAGGTTTTTGGTTAGGCTTAGAATAGGATATCCCACAAAGGAAGAAGAAGTCGAAATACTAAAGAGGAGAATTGGGAGAAAGAAGGAAGAAGTTGATATAAACCAGGTGAGCTCTTCTGAGGAAGTCATTAAAATGCAGAAGGCAATTGAAGAAGTTTATGTAAGTGACGCAGTGTTAGATTATATAACTGAGATAGTATGGGCTACAAGGGAGAATAAGAAGGAGATTGAAGTTGGAGCCTCACCAAGGGGAAGTTTGGCCTTACTTAGGCTTTCAAGGGCTTACGCTGCTTTGGATGGAAGAGATTATGTAATTCCTGATGATGTAAAGAGAGTAGCCATTCCTGCTTTAAGCCATCGCCTTATTCTAAAGAGGGAACTCTGGTACACAAGAGTCAGCCAAGAAATGGTAGTAGAGAGAATGCTTGAGAAAATACCAGTTCCAAAATTCGAGTGAGGAATATGAGGGAGTTTTATCCAACTGGAAAGGCACTTCAACTTTTACTTGCTTTATGGCTAGGGGTATTAATAGCGTTCTTCACATTAAGATGGGACATGATTTATTTAACGCTTCCAATAATGTGGCTTTTCTTCATTGCTGTGGCCTTTTTCAAACCTCGACTTGATGTAGAGATTGAGCGCATTCTTCCTCACGATAGGATCCTCGAGGGAGAGATTATAGAAGTGAAGCTTAAAGTCAAATCAAAAGAGAGGATCCCAAGCTTAAAAATAACCGAAGATGTTCCAGAAGAACTTGAAATAATTGAAGGCAGTAAGGAATTTTTACTCTCGCTAAAAAAAGACGAGGTTAGAGAAGTTTCCTATAAAATTAAAGTTCGCAGAGGAGTTCATGAGTTCACCAGAATTAGGATGAGTTACCAAGATCCTTTTGGCTTTTTCAAAAAGGATAGAGAGGTTGAATTATACGATGAACTTATTGGCGTGCCCCTTATTGAGGATGTAATAACTCCTTATTCCACAAAGGGAACGAAAATAACCGTTGGCCCATTACCATCTCCCAGAATTGGTGAAGGGGTTGAATTTCATGCAATTAGAGAGTATCAGCCTGGAGATCCATTTAAAATAATTAACTGGAAAGCAACAGCCAAAATTGGCAAGATAATGAGTAACGAATATGAGAGCGAAAGAAAGGTGGATGTTGTAATAGTTCTTGATGCAGGTTACCTGGGTGCTGAGGTTATAGATTATTCTGTAAGAGCGGCAGCTTCTCTTATGTTAGACTGTCTCAAAAATGGAACAAGCTTTGGTCTTCTGCTTTCTGAAAGTGTTCCCCTTTGGGCCAGAGTGGATTATGGAAAAAGGCATTTCTTCAGATGTGTTGACCTCTTGAGCACAGCAAAACCCGATAAGAACAATCTCATTGCCTATCAAGTGGAGCATCTCATACGAACACGCTTCCCGGCAAATGCTCAGATAATTTACATTTCTCCACTAGTAAGTGAGGAAAGCAGAAAAGCCCTGAAGATGATGTACTATTATGGCTATAAGACAATAGTTATTTCCCCTGACCCTTATTCTGCTTTAAAACCGAGAAGCAAAGAGCAGGAACTTGCAATTAAGATCTTAGACCTTAAAAGAAAGGCCTATCTCAGGAAGCTTTCCCCCTATGCGTTGATAATAGATTGGGATATTAGGAAGCCTCTTAAAACAGCCATTGCGGAGGTCGTTACCATATGAAGATTGGAATAAGATTTTCTCCAATTCCACTTATAGTCATGGCCATTGTTTTGTTAAATTATAGAGAAATTTTGCCTGTATTAGTGCTAGCCCCATTGGTGTTTTTATCATATTTCTTTGGCACCCTATTTCTTGTAGCTCTTATAGGATTCTTAGTATATTACAAAGTGGGGGGTATTGAGGGCCTGTTTTTGGTGGCCTTGGGGCTTATTTTTATTGAATCTGCATACTTGGATAGAGAAAAGGCCCCAAGGGAGCACTACTTAATAGTCACTGTAGCATCTCTCCTGGCAATTCCGACATACATTTTAATAGGGGGACTTTCGGCGGTCATGCCTAAGTTTGAGGTTACAGCAATTGCAGTGCTTGTTTTACTCTCCCTCTACTTGTTTTCAAGAATGGTTACAAGGGATTAGACTTCAATACTCCAGCTTCCCTTCTTCTTCAAAACTTCCCTTGCCCTTAGCAGCCCTTGTTTTATGCATTCTTCTATCGGTTTTTCTTTTGCGTAATAGGCCAGAAAACCTCCAGCAAAGGCATCTCCAGCTCCGGTAGGGTCAATGATTTCATCAATTGGGAGGGCCTTGAAGTGCATAAAGCTTTCTCCATTATATAAGAGAACACCCTTTTCACCCATAGTAACAACAACAATCTTAGCTCCCCATGTGTGAAGTTTTTCGATAGCTTTTTTGATGTCTCGTTCTCCAGTTATTGTCAGGGCTTCTCTTTCATTTGGAAAAATTATTTCTGTTTTTGATATGATTTCCATCATAAGGTCCTTTTTAGTTCTGTAGTCCTCCATGTAGGTTGGGTTAAAATCCAGGCTTATTCGTTTACCTTTTAGGCGTTTTATCGCTTTAAGCTGCTCTTCAGGAGGTATTGGAGAGATATGGAAGATCTTTGCATTTAAATACTCTTCAGGAATTTTTGTCTCTCCCATTTTCTGAGCTACTCCCATATCTACAGGAGCATCAACACTTCCGTCTTCATGGTAAATCATGTATATGTGAATGGTATTTCCTTCAAGAATTTGCACTCCTCTTATATCTATGATTTGCTCAAGCTTCTCAAGCCACTCTTTTGGAAAATCCTTGCCGACTTTTGTCACTAATCCCACTTTGGCACCACTTAAGGCTGCTGAAGTAGCTACAGCAGTAGCAGCTCCTCCAGGGAGAATTATCTCCTTTTTATTTGGAAATATAACATGGTCGATTGCAACGTGTCCGAGTACTACTAATTCCATAATCGCCCTCTCTGAGCTATTAGTGAGGGATTTATTAATGTTGCTTCACGAGTTCATTGAAGTTTAATTACAAGTAATTGTATAAAAATTACGAAAAAAATTAAAAATAATAAGTCTCTTAATTAGCATCATGCGCAGTCTGAGAGATCTTGGACAGGAAGAGCTTCAAGAACTCTTAGGATACATTAATGAATTAAGGAAAAGAGGATTGAACTACTCTCAAATAGCAAAGAGAATAATGGAAGAGAAAGGAATCAAAATTTCTAGGGTCACTGTTGCGAGATGGTGTAAAGGAGAACATAATCCCTTTAATAAGATTAAGTTTGTTAATCTGGAACCTTCTCCTTCGTTGGCCTATATCATAGGTGTTTATTTTGGAGATGCTAGCATAAGTCTTTATGAGAAATACAAATACAGAGTCCGGTTGAAAGTTGTTGACAAAGAGTTTGCGGAGGCATTTAAAGATGCGCTTGCTGATATTGGGGCTAATCCGAGGGTGGAATATGAGAAAGATAAAAACAGGAGTAATAGATGGTGTGTAGAAGCCACAAGCAAATCTCTGTATATGTTCTTAAAACAACCAAAAGAAAAGCTCTTTGAAATTGCAAAGGAGTACCCGAAGGAGTTCTTGAGAGGATTCTTTGATAGCGAGGGGTATGTTTATGTAGATAAACACGCATTTCTCTCTTCATATATCGCAGCTTATAATTATGATCTAGAAGTATTAGAATTTTCTCAGGGATTGCTCTCATTCCTGTCTATCCATTCAAAAATAAGGGTTTCAAAAGAGGGTGGAACACCAGTAATAATCAGGGGAAAGGAATACTTCTACAAAAGCAATCTCTATGAGCTTAGGATTTATAGAGTAGAAAGTGTGAGAAAATTTGCAATTGAAATTGGTTTTACAATTCAGAGGAAACAAGAAAAACTTAATAAATGGCTAAAAACGAGGACTAATGAATCTTTTTAATCATCAACGTACAAAAATATACATGGTAGCGGGGCGAGGATTTGAACCTCGGACCTCCGGGTTATGAGCCCGGCGGGCACTCCTAGCTGCCCCACCCCGCTGCTTGACCCGATATCTCTTATCTGGTGGGAATTTATAAAGCTTACGGTTCTTATAAGGGACTATCTATTACCTTAGAATTGCTTGTCGTACGCTGTATAGCTAGCATTCTAAATGTGAAGGATAGGATTTATTTAACCCTATAAAAATTTCTCTGGTTGTAATTGTTAAGCCTCAAATGAAAGGAAAAACACTTAATGACATTTTATACTCCCTTCTCCTCTTTCGCTCCAAGAACATTTATCTATTAGGGTCCCATCCACTGAATAGAGATAAGCGGTATCTTCCTCATTGTTCCACACAGGGAGTGAGTTTCCCCAATAGAGGTCAGTTTCATTATTGGTTCCTTTCCCCGTGTGAATGGTTATCATGTCTCCAGGATTTATGACTATTTCTGGAAAGGTGAACACATGGTCTTTCTCATCCGTCAGTCTCCATCCCTTTAAATTAACGCCTTTGCACCAGATATTGGCTATTATTACATACTCATCGTTCAAGACAAACATGTCGCTAATAAATCTGCCTCCTGCATCATAGTTAACATAATAAATCACGATATTGGGAATCCCGTCACAATTTTGATTTGGGTATGCTGTAAGTTCTTCGTTTATTTCAACGGAGATCTGATTTATAATCTCCTGTGGTCCGGGGTTTATTACCGCTAAGGTGTGAAGCACAAGGAAAATTGTAAGTAAAGCCCCACTTAGCATAAATGTATATTCAATGGAGCCTTGTCCTCGCATTTTTATCACCTTTAAGATTAGATCTTATCTAATTATTGAAACCATTACTTTGCTGGTTATTTGACATACTATGCTTAGCAAACCTTTAAAGTTCTTTTGTATAAAGGGTAGTGGTGATAAAATGTACCTCACGAAAGAAGAAGAGTTAATACTGGCTGGGGAGTATGGTTTTGCACTTCAAAAGGCCATGGAAATCCTCGTGGCCTTGGGAGAGATTTATGGTGCTGATAAACTTATCCCGATTAAGAGTGCTCAAGTTGCAGGAGTTTCTTACAAAAATATTGGGGATGCAGGAATAGAGTTTCTTAAGGACTTTGTAGATGCGGGTGCGAAGGTGAGTGTTTACACTACTCTAAACCCAGCGGGAATTGGAGAAGAGGCTTTCATGGAGAAGCAGAGAGAAATTTTAAACCTTTATAAGGCCATGGGAATTGAGATAACCTCTACCTGTACTCCTTATTATGGAGCAAACCTTCCTAAATTTGGGGATCATATAGCATGGAGTGAAAGCTCGGCAGTTGTTTTTGCAAACTCTATAATTGGGGCTAGAACGAACAGGGAGGGTGGTCCTTCTAGTTTGGCAGCGGCAATAGTGGGAAAAACCCCTAACTATGGACTTCATTTAGAAGAAAACAGAAAAGCAACCATAATAGTGGAGGTAGAAGCTAAAGTTAGAGGGTTTGCCGATTACAGCTTTCTAGGTTATCACCTCGGTAAGACTCTGAAGAATGACGTTCCTTACTTTAAGGGTCTCAAAGTTAAAGCTCTTGATCACTTAAAAGAGCTTGGGGCTTCAATGGCCGCCACTGGTTCAATAGCTCTCTATCACGTTGAAGGGGAAACTCCAGAGTATAAAGAAGCTTTGGTAGATAGTGTAGAGCGGCTTCAAGTGGGTGATGAAGAACTTAAAGAAGTTAAAGAGAGATTTAACACTGAGTGGGAGGAAATAGATGCGATAGTTATAGGGTGTCCTCATGCTTCTATTCAGGAGGTAAAGGAAATTGTTGAGCTCCTTAAGATACGAGAAAAACCCTTGAAGATCCCCCTCTTAATAACCCTTAGTAGAGTTGTAAAAGCTTTAGCAGACGCTTTGGGGTATACTGATGTAATAGAGCGATACAACGGAAAAATGATAGTTGATAGCTGCCTAATAGTCTCTCCAGTTGAAAAGTGGTATCAAGGAATAGCAACAAACAGTGGAAAGGCGAGCTTTTACTTCTCCACCGCTGGTTTGAAAGTTAGATTAGAAAACACGGATGAACTTATACTCGGGGCACCGTGAGGTGGGAAAATGAAAATTAAGGGGAGAAAAATTTTTGGTGGAAAAGCTAAAGGTGTTGCCCTAGTATCTAAAAAACCCTTGTCCTTTTTGGGAGGCGTTGATCCAAAGACAGGAATTGTTAAGGATGTGGAGAGCGATATTAGGGGCGAGAGCGTGAAGGATAAAATTCTAGTTTTTCCGAGAGGGAAGGGATCAACCGTTGGTTCTTACGTAATCTACCAGCTCAAGAAAAATGGAGTTGCACCTAGGGCAATAATTGTCGAAGAGGCTGAAACCATTGTAGCTACAGGCGCAATAATAGCCGAAATTCCTATGGTGGATAAAATAGATATAAGCAAAATCAAGACAGGGCAATTTGTTGAGGTTGATGCTAATAAAGGGGAGATCATTGTAGAGGAATAATTTTTAAGCTCTCCTTTCCAATTTTCTTTTAGTGGTGGAAAAAATGCCAAAAGGTATTTATGAATGTGTTAACTGTGGTCATAAGGAAGTTATAGATTCAAATGAGGCCCTCTTGGAGAAGGCTTGTCCTAAATGTGGGTCTGACATGGTTATTGTGGGGTTTGAAATTGAGCCTGTAGTTGAGGAGGGACCTGCGAGAGATTTAATTGAAAAACTCAGCCAATTCTATTCTTTGGGAGAGACGCAGTCTAGAGGGAATGTCACTGCTTTTGAGGTTCTTGAGATAAGAGAGAGCAACTTCGAGAAAGTTCTCAGGGAACTTGAAAAACTTGGCTATTGGGGAGCTCTAAAGAAGAAGGAAGGAAAGGTCATTCTCTACCTCTTCCCAGCCCAGGAAGTGAAGGAAGAGAACCCATTCATTGGTATAGGGCTTTTCATAGCAACTGTATTAAGCACGCTTTTTGCAGGCTACTGGCTTTCAGGGTCTTATATATCATTCCTTGATGAATACAACCTACCTGGGATTAGGAACATCTATCTCAATGCTTTAGCATTTTCAATAAGTGTTTTGGCAATTTTGGGAACGCATGAGATGGGTCACAAGATAGCAGCCACATTTCATGGAGTAAAGTCAACTTTCCCATACTTTATTCCATTTCCTAATATCCTAGGTACTCTGGGGGCAGTTATAAGAGTTAAGTCTCCAATCCCCACGCGAAATGCTGCCATAGATTTAGGCTCAAGTGGCCCCATAGCTGGGTTTATTGTCGCTATACCGGTTTTACTCATAGGTTTGAGACTTTCTCCCGCTTTACCGATGAGCGCCGTTGCTCAAGTTGAGGGAGGAATAGCATTTGGTCAGAGTTTAATAATGGTACTTCTTGAGAGATACATCTTCAGGATTCCTGAGGATTATGTGATCTATCTTCATCCCGTGGCAATAGCTGGATGGGTTGGAATTCTAGTAACTTTCTTGAACTTAATCCCTGCAGCCCAGCTCGATGGAGGCCATATAGCTAGGGCCTTTCTTGGAGAGAAGTTCCACTCAATTTTAACCTTTGGGCTCGGCTTAGCCATGATTGGTTTAAGTGTTCTATGGGCTGGCTGGCTCATATGGGGATTCATAATTTTACTCATGGGAAGAATTGGTAATCCAGGTGCTTTGGATGAAGTGAGCCCGATATCGCCGAAAAGAATTGCTTTAGCTTTAATAGTCTTGGCAATATTTGTTTTGTCAGCGACTCCAGTGCCAATAAGTGTTGTTCAGTGACCTCGATTGGGCTTAACTTTTTTAATTATTCTAAATCTTTCAAAATTAAAAGCAACTTCTTATAATCTCCCCATTGAAGAATCTGCTATCTCATTGTGCGGTAAAGCCCTAAATTTGGATAACTATTTACTCCCTTTCCTTCATGATCTGCTCTATGTCGTTGTATATTGAATCCCTTGAAACATTGAAGAGTCTCGCTATTTCAGATATGTTTAATGCCTTTGGATTCCACCCGAAGAGTTCGAGTGCCTTTCTTAAAATTGCCCGTCTTTCCTCTATGGTCGGATTTTCAAAGTCTCTCTCTTCTTTGAGTCTGTTCACCACAGCCACTCCAACAGCATATTTTCTTCTCGTCACTGGCATCGTATAGGTTCCAAAGGTGAAATCTACTATTTCAGTGTCCTTTATTCCGTTCTGCATTTTTTGCTGGAGTCTCTCTATAACGTCTTTTCCTGACGTGTATTCGGCGATTATGTATTTTTCTGCTTTTTTCGTTGGGTCTATATTCAGGGCTATCCTTATTCCCATAAAAGCTCCAAAAGAGAGTTCTATTTTAGCCTTCTCTATTGAACCAGGCATATTTTCAAGGATTTTGGCTTTTTCTTTCAATTCTCTTAAACATCCTTCCACACTTACAGCTTCGCATTCGATGAAGACCAGCATTTTACTCACCGCAGTTTTGGGGATTTTGTATACATAATTTAGCACTTAAAATATTTATAGGATTTGGTGAGCTTGCTTATAGTGTGGGAAACTATGGCATATCAAACTAAAAATTTAGGTTATGAGGATATCTTTAATCGTTTGGAAATTCATTGGCACATTTCCTAATGCTTACAGTGGGTTCTGTTATTATTTTGATTCATATTGGATTTTATCCAATGATGATAAATAGGTATTGGAAAATTTCCACTCAATATTCATCAATTTTGAGGTAATAATAGACATAATTGGGGGGAAAGGTATTTATACAACTTTGATGTAATTTGTATTTGGAAATTTTCCATTGGAGGTGTTGGTGAAATGATAAACCTGAAAAAGTTGTTTAGAAGGAAGAAAGGTCAGGGTGCGCTGGAGTACCTCTTCATGATCGCAGCAGCACTAATAATTATCTTTGTCGTTGTGAGGTACATCTCAAGTAGTGGGCAGCAAGCTACTGGACAAAGCGATATTGCTTCCCTGCAAAGCCAAGCAGAGCTTGCAAAATCATCATTACAAGCAAAGGATTGGTGGGATGATGACTATACAATAACTATCAATACGAATGCCCAAACAATTACAATTGACAATGTCAGTGTTACAATTGATTACTCAAATAGCAAATATGTGGATGATATCACAACTACTTATAATGGGGAGACTCTAGGGAACATCTATGATGATTGTATGGAAGGAACTGAGGAAGCATGTAAAGTCCTAGCCGCCCTTGGTGGAACTTGATTTGTTTTTCTTTTCTTAACTCTTTCAAATTTGTGAGGGAATATTAATGAAAAAAGCTCAAGGTTCTCTTGAGTATTCTGCTATGATTGCTCTTATCCTTGTGATAATATTAGTTGCCGTTTTTTACTTTGGTGAAGGAATTGTTCCAAAGGCAATAAAATCTACCCAACAGAATGAAATCTTACAATATCAAAATAGTGTGGAAATGATAAAATCTAACTATGAAGCTACGGGAGCTTGGGACTCCCTCAAAAATGAAACCATCTCCTGCTCAAACTCTCAATGTACCTTTAACGGTGAAACAAAAAGTATAGATGACCCGGCATTTTCTTACTCAGATACTCTTGAGAATGCCTATAATAAGTGCATCTACGAAAATGACCTCGATTCATGCAAAGCGATAGTTTATGTTCTTGGAGAATAAAATTAATTTCTTTTTCTCGAGGGTTTGAAGTGGGTTGGGTTCAAAATTTTGAGCTACTCCTTCTCACACTCACAAGGATTCTTCCCGCAGTAAGGGCAGACCCCAGGATACTTCTTCTTAGCGGCTTCCTCCACATCCACCCCTACTATGTTGGCCAAACTCACGAGCCAAGCTAAGACATCGGCAAATTCCTCCTCTATGGCCTTTCTATCATTTTTCCTTAAGGCCTCTGCTAGTTCACCAACTTCCTCACTAAACCAGAGAAAAGTCTTCTCTAATCCTCTTTTTTCATCCCTATGAAAGTAGAGCTCCTTAATAAGTTCCTGGAATTCTTTGATGTGCATAATATCTCCCTCCAGAGGCTCGGACTTCTTTTTTCATCATAGCTCAGCGCAATTCGCTTTCCTCATTGCCTAGCTTTAAATTCTCGTGCTTCTTTTTTAAAACTTAAGGAAAATGATTTAAAGTTTAATGCAAAATTACAATAGGGTTGTGTAATGGGGTTATTTTCATTCGGTTCCAAAAAGAATAAAGTTATAAAAATGCTCTCTCAGGGTGATTTAGAAGAAATTCTCATCTCTGCGATGAAAGATAAAAAATATGTTGATGCAATAATAGAACTTCTCGATGAAGAAAACCCTGGCCTTAAGGGCGATGCCCTCCTACTCCTTGGGGAGCTTGTCTCAAGACATAAGGATTTGATGATGGAGTATGTTGAAGAGGGTCTTCCATTGAAAACTCTCTTCCTTGTAAACGATCCAGACCCATACGTTAAAGAGAATGCTATGCAGACATTTGAACTAATGCTAAGGTTTTTCCCGTGGATTGAAGGGATGTTTAGGGATGAGATAATAGGGGAGCTTATAGATATTCTTGAGAGGGGGGATAAAAATAGAAAAGCCTTTGCAATGTTAATGCTTAAGAAACTCAGAGTTAAGGAGGCTCTTCCAATAATTGAACAATTTAAGGATGTCACTGAAGCTGTTATTTTGCCACTTGAAGGTGTTAAATGGGTTTCCTTGGGTGAAATTGCCCGAGAAGTGATAAAAGACTTAGGAGGTGAAAGGAATGATTAATGTCTTAATATTCATAATATTGTTAATAATTGCCGCAGTGATAGTTGTCAAACTGACCTTTGCAGTGCTGAGATGGATGGCTATGAATGCAGTAGTTGGTTTAATCCTTTTGGGAATTCTGAATTATCTTGGTATAGCACACATAGAGATAAACCTAATAAACTTCCTTATAGTGGCCGTTGGCGGAATTTTGGGCGTTTTTCTTTTATTGTTCTTGTCTTATCTCTAGCTTTTTTCCAAATCTTTATAAAGTCGAATTTTTTAAGAGGGTTGTAGTGAGAAAAGGGAAGAGTTGGTGAGGTGATAATCATGTCTCACAAGTCTGCTGAAATGTATGAGCTTAAAAAGAAAGTTGAGGAGCTTAAAAAGATTCGAGGTCGAGCCACAGAGTTAGTATCCCTCTATATTCCAGCAGATTATGATTTGAATAAGGTTATGCAGCAGCTTAGAGAGGAGTATGGAACAGCACAGAATATTAAATCAAAAACAACTCGAAAAAACGTTCTCGGTGCTTTAGAAAGAGCTATGCAGCATCTTAAACTTTACAAACAAACTCCTGAAACCGGATTAGCTCTTTTCGTTGGTAATGTGAGTGAACAGGAAGGAGTCTCTGATATTAGGGTATTTGCTATCATTCCACCAGAACCACTGAACGTCAGGCTTTATCGATGTGACCAAACTTTTGTAACAGAACCCCTTGAGGAGATGCTCCGTGTTAAAGATGCTTATGGTTTAATAACGGTTGAAAAGAACGAGGCTACGATAGGGCTTCTTAGAGGGAAAAAGATAGAGGTTATAGAAGAGTTGACTTCTAATGTGCCTGGAAAGACAAGAGCTGGTGGTCAGTCAGCTCGAAGATATGAGCGAATTAGGGAGCAAGAGACCCATGAGTTCATGAAAAGAATTGGTGAGCACTCTACCAAGGTCTTCCTGCCTCTTCTGGAAAAGGGAGAGCTCAAGGGTATTATTGTTGGTGGTCCAGGACCAACAAAGGAGGAATTTGTTGAAGGGGAGTATTTGCATCATGAACTCAGAAAAAGGATTCTTGGAGTCGTAGATATAAGCTATCATGGCCAGTATGGTCTTAGAGAGCTTGTTGAAAAGGCAAGTGATATTTTAAGAGAGCATGAGGCTGTTAAAGAAAGGCTCCTCATACAGGAATTCTTTAAGCACTTGGTTAAGGATACAGGCCTCATAACATACGGTGAAAAGGAGGTCAGGAATGCTCTAGAGCTTGGGGCCGTTGATAAATTATTACTTAGTGAGGGTTATGATAGGGTTAGAGTAAGGGCCAAGTGTAACAATTGTGGATGGGAAGAGCTAAAAACTATGAGCGAGCCTGATTTTGAGATTTACAAGAAAAATCTCAAAAACTGTCCTAAGTGCAACAGTCAGAACATAAGCTTTGAGAAATGGGATGTGGCTGAAGAACTTATAAAAATGGCAGAAGAAAGTGGATCAGATGTTGAAATAATCTCCCTCGATACTGACGAAGGCCAGCAGTTCTATAGGGCTTTTGGAGGAATTGGTGCAATCCTAAGGTACAAGCTCCAGTGAAGCTAGTAGTTGTTTTATTCTTTCTCTGGCTTTTTCTCCATCCATTATATAAGGTGGCCTAAGAATTGGTTTTATTGAAAATCCTCTTATATTCATAGCAATTTTTATTGCAGAGCCGAATGAGGATGCTAGATCATAGACTTTTGAGACCTTTGCAAGCTTTTGGGAGTAGTTCATAGCTTTTTCAAAGTTTCTCTCTTCAAATGCTTTATAGACTTCAAGATGAAGCTCGGGGGCAAAGTTGGCACATGCCATTATTCCTCCATCCCCTCCCAAAAAGAGCGTGTTTAAAAGGTGCTGGTCTAGACCTGTGAACACTTTAAAGTCTTTCCTTTCGCTTTTCACTTCAAATATTACATCCCTAACGTGGTTGATGCTATCTATGGTTTCCTTTATCCCAGTTATGTTTGAGTACTCGAGAGCAAGGTGTTTTACTAGAGAAACACTCATTGGATTGGCACAACTGGGGATATTGTAGAGAATTATTGGAATTTCTGTTTTTTCTGCCACTAGAGAGTAGTGCTTAAAGAGGGCATCATCATTGAGGGGACAGTAGTAGGGAGGAGCTATGACCACATAATCAGCTCCTATGTCTTGGGCATGTTTGGTTAGCTCAATAACCTCAAAGGTGTTCGTTGAGGCTGTTCCTACTAGGTAAAAGGCTGAAGTAACAATTTCTCTGCCTTTTTCTGCTAAAAGTTTCCTTTCTTCATTATTTAAGCTCGTAAACTCTCCAGTTGTTGCATTTATGAAAATACCATGCACTCCAACTTTTTGAAGGTAATTTATGTGCTCTTCAAGGGCAGGGAGGTCAATGGAATAGTCTTCATTAAAAGGCGTTACAAGAGGCACTACAACTCCACGCATAGGATCACCAGAATAGTTTGGTTTTGGTGTATTTTAGGTTTGTGGAAAAAGGAGTTCTACACCTAAAATGTATGGAAAAGAAAAGACCTCACATAACCTCGGGAGCTTCGATTCCCATTAGTTCAAGAGCGTTCTTGAGAACTTGTTTTGTTGCTATCACCAATAGAAGTCTCATTTCTCTTGTTCCTTCTTCAGCCTTCAAAACTGGAAGGGCCATGTAAAATCTGTTGAATATCATGGCGAGCTCATTTGCATATGTGGCTATTAAGTTCGGCTTTATGTCCCTTCCAGCCGTTTTTACGATCTCAGGGAATTTTGCTATGGCTTTTATCAGTTCTTTTTCTTTTTGATCCAATCTCGAAAAGTCTGCCTTCTTTAAGAGTTCTGTGGGGTCGATTGTCATACCTGTCTCCATAGCCTTTTTCAGAATTGATGCACACCTAGCATGTGCATATTGAATGTAGGGTGCACTTTCGCCTTCGAAATTAAGTACGTCTTCCCACCTGAAAGTGATTATCTTTTCTGGGGAATATTTCACGAGGTTGTACCTTACAGCGCCCACTCCAACGATCTCGGCTATCTTCTCTTTCTCCTTCTCACTTAAACTGGGGTTTTTCTCCTCTACAAGCTCTTTGGCTCGCTTAACGGCCTCATCCAACACTTCATCAACAGTGAATCCTATCCATGTACCTTTTCTTCCACTGAATTTTCCTTCTGGTCTTATTACATGTTCATAAGCTAAATGGTGGAAGTTTTTGTATGCTTCTTCATATCCAAGAAGTTTTAGTGCGTAAGCGACGGCCTTTTGCTCATACCTTTGCTCTGAACCAATGACGTTTACCACGATATCTGCATTTGCGAATCTTCCGGGCATTTTTTCGCCGTCTTTGGCAGTAGTCCATGTTTCATGCTTTTCTACTTTGTCCCAGAGCTTGTAGAGCATATCTGCATTTACCTTTCCAAATTTCCAGAGGTGGTATGCTATGTCCTTTCCAGTATATGTTGCAGTCCCATCACTTCTAATAAGTACAGTGTCAGGATTTTCTAAGTCTGGGAAGAGATCGCCAAGTTTCATGATAAAAGCTCCCTTATATTTGCCCTCTTTGGCCCACTCAAAGTGTGGATTGGTTTCAATCTTCTCGTAGGCCTCTTCAAATATTCCACTTCTCACAATGTCGCTCTCCCAGCTAAGGAGGTCATATGAGATGTTGAGTCTATATGTTGTTTTCATCTGAGCTTTAAGAACATCCTCAGCAAGTTTTCTTCCCTTTTCTGCTACTTCACTCTTTCCTTCCTCAAGCTCCTTCATTAGGGCTCGTATCTTCTTCTCCACTTCGGGATCTTCTTCCATTTTCTTGTGGACCTCAACGTAAAGCAGGCCCAAAGCGTGATCAATTATATCGTCCTTTGAGAGTCCTTTTTTCTTGAGCTCTTCCATTATTTTCTCAAATTCCTCTCTCATATTGAGATAACCCCAGAGGACCTGAGCAAACTGGACACCGAGATCGTCGATGTAGTTTTGAACCTCTACATTGTATCCAAGAGCCCTCATTATTCTGGCTATAGTGTCCCCCAATACGGCGTTTCTCGCATGCCCCATATGGAGGGGTTTTGTGGGATTAACGGAGGTGTGCTCAACAATGACTTTTTTACCTCCTCCAAAATCGCTCTCTCCAAAGTGCTCTCCCTTTTGTAGAATCTCTTCCACTGTGAGCGTTCCAAATTTTTCATACTCTAAAAAGAAGTTTATGTATCCAGCCCCAGCTACTTCAATCTTTGCTATGTAATCAGGAAGCTTTCCTTCTAGATTTGATACTATTTCTTGAGCTATCATTCGGGGGGCTTTTCTAAATACTTTTGCAAGTTGAAAGGCAACGGTTGTTGCAAAGTCTCCAAACTCCATGCTGGGTGTTTCATCAAATAATATCTCACCTTCCCATGATTTTTCTTCTTTTTTGAGCATTTCTGAGATGACATCTTCCAGTAATTCCTTTATACTCTCTTTAATATCATCGTAACTCATGATCACCACCAGACTTCCTTTTTCATAAACCTTTAAAAACTACCCGCTTTAAATTTGTTTGTGAGTGTCATGAAAAGGATTGGGGAACATAAGGCTAAGAAGGGCCTTATAAGGTTTGAGATTGAAGAGGAGAACAGTATTGCTAAAAATGTGAGAATTACTGGGGACTTTTTTATCTATCCTGAAGAAACCATTCTTGAGCTGGAGGATGCATTAAAAGGAAAGAAGCTGGAAGAGCTTGAGAGTATAATAGACGAGTTCTTTTCTGTAAGAATGGATATCGAAATGCCCTATATAGATGTTGAGGACTTTAAGATGGCCCTTAAAAATGCATTGAGTGGTGGAAATGAAGAGAAGTAGAATTTTTTATGGGTTTATAGCCTTATTTTTAATCGGATCATTCTTTGGTATCCTTTTTGCTCGGGTAAATCCTAGTTCAGCTGAGATAATATTTTCAAATTTAAGGGAATTCTTGGGGGGCAACATTAACGAGAATATGGATAGGTTTAGCCTTTTCACATTCATTTTCTTTAATAATTCTAGGGTTGCACTTATTTCAGCAATTGGAGGGGTTTTATTTGGAATAGTACCAGCTGGAATATTATTCTTCAATGGGTTTATAGTGGGAATAGTGATAGAGTACTTCCATTTACAAGGTGAAGATTTGTTAAGAATTGTGCTAGCTATACTCCCTCATGGATTGATTGAAATCCCAGCTTTTGCTGTTGCTGGAGTTGGGGGTGTTGAATGGTATTTTGAGCTTGTTAGAGGGGAAGGTACTCTAGGAGAGCGCTTTTTAAATGGATTCAAGAAGTCTATGAAAATGCTTGCCATAGCGCTTGTGATGCTTTTAGTAGCAGCTTTTGTCGAGGCTTATATCACTCCAACTATTGCATCTGCTGTTTGAGTGCATACCCTCCCAAAATAAAGGATATTAGCAGAAGATATATGACGGAGAAAATGCTATTTGATTCAGGGTTATTTATTTGGTTGTTTGCTATTATTGGGCCGTGCTTTTCTTCCCATTTGTCTGTGATCAATATGTCAACGGCTCCTCCAGAGAGGAGCTCGATAGTTTCTAAATCCTTAAGATGCAGGACATAAGTCTCTCCTGGCCTTAGATCTCCTATATAATAAGTTTTATCGTCTATTCTTAAGCTCACATTTTTTGAGTAACTTTCTCCTATTAGGAATTTTCCGTTTGGCTTAGGTGTGCTGATATTGCTGGATAAAAACAGACATCCAATTGAATATGTTGCTGTCCCATTAAAGAGAAGGGAAAGCGTTATTGTTCCATCAGTAGGCATATAAAAGACATAGTAAAAAGGCCGCCATTCATTGCTTACCTGTGCAAGGCCACCATAAACGTTTTTTTCTGTATAAACAGTAACATGTACAGGCCTAATCTGGGTGCCCCAGGGCTGAGAACTTTTGAGGCACAGTCCTAAGGTGTACCATCCATTTTCGAGCTTTAGCCCTGTGAGTTCTAGGGCTGAAGAGGGTCTTGAAGGGGATAAGATTAAAACATCTCTTTTCTTTTCTATAGTACCGTTTATTGCCTTCCAATTCAATTCAGTGGAAAGATGATTTTGGAATTTCTTCCCTTTTATGACAATTGCAATTGGGTATTTCGTGTGTATTGGAAATATTATAAGCCTGTTTTCAACAAGGGTTCCAGATACGGGAAAGTTAGAGCCTTTTCCATAGATCAATTTTAGGGCCTCTTCTCGTGTGAATAATTTCATTCGTAAATTGTTCATATAGAGATAACCGTTTGCTATGTGGATAGGATAGAGAGTATTAGTCCCATTTATTAATCCCCCACTTATCTTCCTCCATACTATTCCGTCGAGGGATATCCAGAGATAATCCATGCCCTCTTTATGATAGTCCACACTTACTACATAATGAATTCCGGTTTCTGGGTCTCTTAGAGCATCGTAGAACTTCATTTCTGCTTTATAATATTCCCCGAACCATGTTGCTAAGGGTTTAAGTTCGTCCTTTTTCTTGTTGTACTCTATTATCTGAGGGAAATTATCATTATAGAAGAAGACTCTATTTTCATCAGGATACGTGACAGCTAATGGTCCACTGTTCATTACATAATTGATTATATGATTGTTAGTATTTCTAAACATCCAAGTGCCGTTTTTATAGATGTACAGTCCTCTATATGGGGGATTATCGCCAACTCCAACGTAAACGATTTTATCGTAGGGATCTATGCTGACTAAGTGGATATGACAACCGTTGTCTTTGATCTTGTAGTGATCTTCTATGTCAAAGAAAACTTCAAAATGCCTCCCGTCGAAAGTTCTATAGACTTTCGCACTGTTGGACTTCTTCCCATATTCCCCTATAAGCAAAAAGTCTTCATTTCCTGCCCATGACCACCAGATAGCATATTTGCCCTCATCGAGTCTCAAAACTTCTTCAAAAGTTTGTTCATTCCACATAAATATCCTTCCTTTGATGTCCGAGAAGAAGAGCGTGTCTTTCCATAGATAAAGAGAAGTTATCTCGGTATTGTGTGTATATAACACTTCCCACTTCTTTCCATCTAGACTTTTTAGTATTTTCATTCTTTGGTGCCTCAATCTCTTATATTCTACTCCGTAAATGTATCCGCTTGAATCAGGCCCTACTACATAAGTCACCGGAAGTTCTTCAGTATTTAGAACAAGAGAAGGTGGAAGAGGGGTGTCAATTACCTTCCCAATTCCATGGAGATAATATTCAAATGATCTTGCCGGAGAAGCGTAAATGAGTAAAAGAAAAATAATCGTGGCCCATTTGGCCCTCATTTTCTGCTCACCAGTTCTTCGGGAGCAGTTTCTTGGACAGGGAATGTTCCATATTCTTCATACGTTTCGATTTCGTTCAAAAATGCATCTACGGGATTTTCCATAGTCATAATTACGTTTCTAACATGCTTTCTAAAGGCCCCATTCTTTCTCATGAGCTCCCAGGCCTTTTCAGAAACTCTTATGGGGTCTGTGGAGTGGAACTTAATCCCCAAGTTTATAAGCCACCGAGTTATTGCGAGTAGCTTACCTGGATATGTCGATATGGTTGGAGTTCCTAAAGCTAGTGCCTCTCTATTCATTGTTCCACCGGCTCCTATCATGAGTTTTGCGTAATATAGAAGCGATAGGCTGTCGGTAACATGGTCGGGGATTATAACATTTTCAAAGTGTTTAAACCGCTTTGCCTGGCTTTCAGTTCTCGGGAAGAGGACAATGGGAATGTCAGGGAGTAGAGGGATGATATTCTCAAGTATGCTTTTCTCAGCATCCCCGTTAAAGTAATTGGCTTTTATCGGTTCAGTTCTCATGACGATATAGCTGTAGGCAGTTAAATCCAGCTCTTTTAGTGGTTTTTTACTTGGAACGAATCCATATAGGTGAGCAAGCTCAGGTATGCCGTTTATAGGCCTTAAAGAATTTGCATCAGCTCCGCATTTTATAAGCTCGTATGCATCAATGGCTTTTGGATAAACAAGTCTCCTCGTGAATGGTAACATGAGTTTATTAACCGCTGTTGCAGTGTCATTATCTGCAAATCCTATAGTTGGAATCCCCAAACCAAAGGCAATTCTTGGAGCCTCTGGAGAATTTTTATAGAGGGCTAAATCGGGTTTTTCTTCAATTATTAATTTAGCGAGCTTATGTTGTCTTTCAACACTTGCTATGAGCTTTCCTTCAAGTGTAGAACCACCATGTTTTCCAACAATATAGTAACCTATTCCCAACATGTCCAAAATTCCAGTTAAACCGTCAAATTCCCTTGTAGTGACCAAAACCTCATGTCCTCTCTTCTCGAGTTCCCTGATTATACCCTTGAAAAAGTGAGCGTGAGGTGCGTTGACAATGTCTATCCAGATCTTCACAGATTTCACCCAATATTATGAACACCTTTGTCCATTAAAAGGGTTTCCGTAAAATGGTTTTTTTGAGTCTGGATACTCATATCCCAAAAGCTTCTTTTTGGTTGCAAACGTTTATTACAATTTCTGTCAATGAAACAAACATTTTGGAGTCATGTATTATAATTTTGTCTTATTATCAGGCTCCCATCTTAAGAAAAATCAAAAATTCTGGAGAAATCTTTGGGAATTTTGGTTTGAAATTGTTGCGTGGAAAAACCTTAAATTTGGGTTTTCAGTCTCTTTTACTTAGGGTGGAAGAGATGAAAGAGAGAATAATTGAGAAAAGTGCAGAAATCGCGGTCATTGGATTGGGATATATTGGGCTTCCAACCGCTATAATGTTTGCAAATGCAGGTTTTAATGTGATAGGATATGAAATAAGGGAAGAAGTTGTGAAAAAATTGAATTCTGGCAACTCTCATATAGTGGAACCTGACATAGATGAACTTTTACATAAAGCCATAAAAAGTGGCAGATTAAGGGCAACTTCTGATAAGAATGATATAAGAGGAAAAGACGTTTACTTAATATGTGTTCAAACACCATTAAAGGATGATAAAACTCCTGATCTAAGTTATCTTGAAAATGCTGTTAGAACAGTTGCTGAGACTATGAAAAGGGGCTCTTTAGTGATAATTGAGAGCACGATTCCACCAATGACCACTATAAGAATGGCAAAGCTCATAGAGGAAGTAAATGGTCTAAAAGCTGGAAAAGATTTCTACATGGCACATGCCCCTGAGAGGGTAATGCCTGGAAGAATATTTAAGGAGCTTGTTTATAACTCAAGGATACTCGGGGGTATAGATGAAGAGAGTGCAGAACTGGCTGAGATCTTATACCGCTCATTTGTAAAAGGCCAGATATTCAAAACGAACTCCACAACCAGTGAAATGGTAAAACTGATGGAAAACACTTTTAGAGACGTGAACATAGCACTGGCAAATGAATTTGCTCTTTTAGCTCATCAATACGGCGTTGATATTTTTAAAGCAATAGAATTGGCCAATACGCATCCACGGGTCAAAATTCACACTCCGGGAATAGGTGTTGGGGGGCATTGTTTGCCAAAAGATCCTTATTTATTATTAAGCTCTGCTAAAGAAGATTTTGGATTGGTGAAGAAAGCTAGAGAAATCAATGAAGACATGCCCCTCTTTGTCAAGGATCTTCTAGTGAGTGCTCTAAAGACTATAAACTTGCCTCCGGAGGATGCCATTGTCACAGTATTGGGGTTGGCGTATAAAGGAGATTCGGATGATACGAGGAACTCTCCAGCTTTATTCTTTATTGAAGAGATAAAAGAGGAAGTGAAGGATGTAAGGACCTATGATCCATATGTAAAAGGTACTCACGAAACTCTTGAAGAGGCCTTAAGAGGAAGTGATGTGGCAGTAATAGCAACAGATCATTCTCTGTTTAGAAATCTTAATTGGGAAGAATTGGGGAAACTTATGAGAAATAGAGTTTTAATAGATGGGAGACACGTAGTGCAGACTCCTCCAAAGGGTTTTGTGTTTAAGGGGGTTGGGAGGGGCGAGTATTGAAACCGGCTTTTGTTTTTGGAACAAGGCCTGAGATAATAAAGCTGGCACCTGTAATAAGGGCATTTGAGGAAAGGAGTATTGAGCCCTTACTTATTCACACTGGTCAACATTATGATTATGAAATGAGCAAGATCTTTTTGGAAGAGCTTGACCTTCACAGGATAGACTATCATCTTGAAGTTGGTTCTGGAACTCAAGCATATCAAACTGGAAGTGCTATGATAAAAATAGAAGAGGTTCTGATGAAAGAAAAGCCGGATGTCACTCTAGTTCAAGGGGATACAAACACTGTTTTAGCTGGTGCTTTGGCGAGTGTAAAGCTTAAGATTCCGGTGGCTCATGTTGAAGCAGGTTTAAGAAGCTTCGATAGAACAATGCCTGAGGAGATAAACAGGATCTTAGCAGATCATGCTAGTGAAGTTCTTTTTGCACCTACGGAGGAAGCAAAGAAAAATCTCGAACGAGAAGGTATATCTGAAGGAGTTTATGTTGTTGGGAACACAATTGTTGATGCGGTTCTTCAAAATTCGGAAATAGCCGAAAGGAAGAGTAAAATCTTAGATAAGCTCGGATTAAGACCCAAAGAGTACGCCGTTTTAACAGCCCATAGGGCAGAGAACACTGATAGTGAGGAGAACCTCAAAAAACTCGTGGAGATAATAGAATCCTTGCCGATAACTGTAATTTATCCGGTGCATCCAAGAACGGAAAAGCGCTTAAAATCGTTAAATCTCTGGAGCAGGCTAGAGAAAAGAGCTCATGTAATTTTAACGAAACCTTTGGGTTATCTTGACTTCTTAAAGCTTCAAAAAAATGCAAAATTCGTGTTAACAGATTCTGGAGGTATTCAGGAGGAAAGCATAATACTAGATGTCCCGTGTTTAACGCTCCGCTACAATACTGAGAGACCAGAAACAATAAAAGCAGGCGGGAATGTCCTCGTAGGCCTAGAAAAGGAGAGAGTTCTTTATTATGTGGATAGACTCTTGAATGATAAGCAGTTCTATGAAAGAATGGCAAAGGCTCCCAACCCCTTTGGGGACGGAAAGAGTGGGGAGAGAATCGTTAATACTCTCCTGCAGCTTTATGAGAAAGGAGAACTCAGAGTAAAGAGTTCAAGGTTTATTTAATTGGAGTGCCGACGTAGATTCCATGTCTTGTCCTTACTATTTTTACTTTAATCTCTTCGCCAACTTTTGCGTGAGTATTTATGACCTCTATCAGACGGTTTCTCGCAGTAGCTAGCATTTCCCCTTCAATTCTACCAGGAAGAATTATTTTTGCCTTAACAACCTCTCCAACGTGGAATTCTAGTGGAATAAACCTTCTTTTATGCATCCCAAAGTGTTCTGGCTTTAGCACTAAAGGCCTCATACCAGTTTTTTCTTCGAGCTCCCTAAGCCATGTGTAGAACTTTTTGAAAGATAAAAACTTCACAGATGGATGCCTTCCGAATTTGTAGGGTACGTAGTTCTGAAATCCTAGAGCGGGCCATCTCTTCCCTGCTCCAATTTTTCTTGCAAATTCAATAAAAGCCTCGGCCTCCATATCGTTTATTCCAAAAATAATCACTGGGGCAAAAAGGACATCAATCCCAGCATTTATCAAGGCCTCGGCCATTTCCAAGACATGATTGAGGTCATAATTTTTCATCCCCATAAGCATTCTGGCTTTTTCTGGATCGAGGGAGTGGATGGAGAGATTTACTCTGTCTAACCCAGCCTCTGCTAACTCTTCAATTAACTTCTCATTGAGCAGAATCCCATTGCTCTGCATTGAAATAATGTTAACATTTGGATTCTCTCTAAGCCCCTGGACGAGCTCCACAATGAATGGGTAGAGTAAAGGTTCCCCTTGACCATCCAAATGGGCCTCAATCCCTTTTCCTTTAAACTGGGCGACTTCGTCGAACCATTTTAGTAAATAATCTACATCTACGACGTAGTCAAGAATTCTAGTTCTTGAATATGGTCCCTCATCTACAGAACAGAAAATACACGAAACGTTGCACCCTGTAGAGCCTCTAACCTGAATTAAGTTTGTTCCTCGATCTATCAATCCAAATGCATTATATCCTAAAAGCGGGACGTTCATCCCTTCATGAATGTAGAGCACCTTTCTTTTTGTATATCTACTTCTTAAAAATTCTCCCAGATGACTTTGGATTAGAAATGTAATTAACCTTTCAATCTCCTCGTTTTCAACATCTACAATGAGATACCCCTCTTCAGCGCTTATAGTAGGTTTTATCCTAAACTTACGTTTAATGGCTCTCTCGAGAAGCTTTTTTTCAAAATCGGCATAGAGGGTCTCTCTCCAAATCAATCTTATGCTATTCTCGTGTTCTTCAAAATATGAATTTGGAAGCTTTATTCTCATCATATACTCCTTTGAAAAGAACTTCCTTTTAAAATTTTTAGCAAGATTTATAAAATAGATAACTGAGCACATTACCGCATGGAAACATTTTAATACTTTTGTAGCAAAGGGTCTAATGATGGACTATTGTGGACAGAGGTGAGGAAAATGTGGGGTAAGCTTGAACATTACTTTGATGAATATCCCGTGAGGAAACAAATAGCTAAATTGCTCTTAAAGTATGGTTTAAAGGTTTCGGATGATATGAAAATTAAGTGTGGGGAAATAGAGGTACCCTATACAAAAATAGCAAAGGCACTTGATGTTGATAGGAGAGTCGTTAAAGAAACTGTCACAATGATTCTGAAAATTCCCGAACTTAAGGAGGTTTACGTTAATCTAGAACCTACTGTGCACATGAAGTTTGTTGGAAGGCACGTTGGTTATGGAGTTATAGAGATTGAACCAGAACCAAGGGCTATCGGAATCTTGGCAAAAGTGGCCTCTAAGATCGCTGATAGGGGCATAAATATTATACAGGTAGTTGCGGAAGACCCAGAACTTTATCCAGAGGCTACACTCACAATAATCACAGAAAAACCAATTCCTGGCGAACTGATAAACGAACTATCAAAGCTTGAAGGAGTTAAAAGGATTTCAATTTATTGACCTTTTTTATTCTTCTTGAATTATTTAGGGAAGGACTTATTCTATATCTTGACAATTTTGAATATGCTGGATTTTTTAGCTTTTTACGCCTCTTAAATATTGTAGATCTTGATTTTCTCTTATTCTCAGGAGCATGTTTCTAATATATAACCAATGGTTATTAACCATTTGCTCTCTTGGGAAGGTTTATAAATGTATATGTCTCAATAAACGTTAGAAACGTTAGGTGTAAAAACTTTCAACCTTTGCTTACGGAGGGTTGTTAAATGGGAGAAGCAAGCAAAGTAAGCCGCTATCTATACACGGTTTTAATCCTGTTTATTATTTGGATGTTTTTGACAAGCAGTTTTGATCCACAAGAGCTAGTAATGGGAGTAATATTTTCATTAATCGTTGGAGCACTCACATACGAGGTATTTACTGAAAAAGGCCTAGCAAATCTTAATCCGAGAAGAATAGCCTATTTCGTAGCATACATTCCATATTTCATCTGGGCAATGATAATGGCCAATCTGGATGTTGCCTATCGTGTTTTACATCCAAAACGCCCAATAAACCCAGGGATTGTTGAATGCAAAACAACGCTCACAAACAATACTGGAAAACTCGTTCTTGCAAACTCAATAACTCTAACTCCGGGAACAATAACCCTTGATGTCAAAGGAGATAGATACTTCATCCACTGGATTGATGTGAAAGATGAAAGTGTAGAAGGAGCTTCTGAGAGTATAACAAAACCGTTTGAAAAATTCCTAAAGGTGATCTTCGAATGATAGAGATTTACCTAATCCTAATTGGGATTGCGGTGATTTTAAGCATGTATAGATTCTTTAGAGGTCCAACAACAGCAGATAGAATTGTCGCTGTCGATATCATGACGACACTTACCACTGGATTAATGGTGCTTTTTGCCCTTTACTACAGAAGAGCAATATTCCTTGATGTGGCACTGGTTTATGCGGTGCTTGCATTTGTAGGAGTCATAGCTTTTGCCAGATACATGGAGGGGGGACTATGAGTATTGCTTCTATAGTTGGGCAAGCACTTGTATTGTTTGGAACATTCTTCTATGTAGTATCATCCCTTGGTCTAATTAGGATGCCAGATGTTTACAATAGAATGCAAACTGCCACAAAGAGCGCTACTTTGGGATCTCTTGGTGTCATTATTGGAGTTGGAATATGGGCAGTCGGAGAAGTAGGCAGTTACTCTTGGATTCCAAAAACTTTGACAATTGCCGTGTTCTTGCTTTTGACTAATCCAATAGCAGCTCATGCGCTTATTAGAGCAGCATACAAGAGTGGAGTGCCTCTCTGGGAGGGAAGCATCATTGACAAATACAAAGAGGCAGAGACTTCGTTGGAGAGAGTAGGGCAGATAAAAGAGGCCTTAGAGGAGTCAGCTAAGGAGGTTGAAAAAAATGAGTGATTTGGTGGCCATTTTTATTGCTGCACTAATGGTTATCTCCGCAATCTTTGCAGTGGAATGGAGAGACCTCTTAGCAGCAGTTGTTGGAATGGCTGCAGTGAGTCTTTTTGCCTCAATAGCGTTCTTCTTCCTCCAAGCTCCAGATGTTGCAATGGTTGAAGCTGCTATCGGGGCTGCATTAAGCGCTGCAGTGTTTATCTTTGCAATAAAGAGAACTGAGAGATATGAAAAGGAAGAAGAAGGCACAGGATGGTGGGTGAGATGGTAAAAAGAGTTCTAGCAATAGTTTTCATACTTATCATAGGGCTCTGGATGGCAAAAGCACTTGACCAAGTTCCTTTTGGCGAAGACCGAATGCTCGTGGGTAAATATTACCTTGAGCATGTGAAAGAAGAGACAGGCGCTGTGAATGCTGTAACTGCTGTAGTTGTTAACTATAGAGGTTTTGATACTCTCGGAGAGGTCACAGTACTTTTCATAGCTTCTACTGGTGTTGCAGCACTTCTATGGAAAAAACGAAAAGAAAGGTCTGCTAAAACGGAAGGAAGTGTTGTCCTAACAACAGGTGCGAGAATTCTTTTGCCCTTCATAATGCTCTTTGGAGCTTATATCTTCATCCATGGACATCTTACCCCAGGAGGAGGCTTCCCAGGTGGGGCCACAATTGCAACAGCATTTTTGTTCCTCTACTTGACGTTTACCCTCTATGAAGTGGATCATAAAATCTTCGAGCCACTTGAAGGTCTTGCAGGAATTGGGTACGTTACAGTTGGTCTTATTGGTCTAGCAGTGGGTGGTTACTTCCTCTTTGACTGGATATGGCAAACATGGGGAGTAGGAAAGGAGAACATTGGAAGACTCCTTAGTGCAGGCTTCATTCCAATAATCTATACCTTAATTGGAATTAAAGTTGGCACTGAGCTTACTGGAATTATTGACAACATGATTAAAGAGCCCGAGGAGGGAGGGCAATGAATCCGTACTATTTTGCTTCAATAGCTCTCATATTAATCGGGTTTTATGCGATATTAGCCAAGAGGAATATCCTAAAGATGCTTGTAGGTCTAAGTATAATGGAAACAGGGGTTAATCTTCTGCTAATTAGCGTTGGTTATGTGAGTGGTAAGAGTGCCCCAATCTTAACAGAAGGAGTGACCCCAAATAATGCGGTGGATCCAATTCCACAGGCTTTAGTGCTTACGGCAATTGTAATAGGTGTTGCAACGACTGCAATGGCTCTGAGCGTTGTGATAAACCTCTATGAAAAGTACAAAACCCTTAACGTAGAAGAGATAAGGAGGTTGAGGGGATGAGCCAGTACGCTTCACTTCTCATTGCGTTACCCTTATTTGGCGCGTTCCTTATACCTGTCCTCAAGAAAGTAGGCAAAAACCTCGTAATGCCCTTCCTGGTCCTGGTAACCTTAATACAAACTGGAATTGCAGCTTGGGTATTTAATGAAGTTTACACAAGTGGAAAGCCAATAATAATCATGGCAGGTGGCTTTAAACCACCAGTCGGGATTAACCTCTACATAGGATATTTCGCAGCATTATTCGTTCTTATAGTTGCAGTTGCAAGCTTTTTAATGGCCGTATTCAGTATAAAAGCTGTAAAAGTTGAACCACAAGATAAATACGCAATGCTGTTCCTTCTTTTGATGCTTGGTGCAACCGGTATGATTGCAACTGGGGATATCTTCAATCTCTTTGTCTTCATGGAAATAACGGCAATAAGTGCCTATGCTCTAACTGCTTACAATAAAACAGGGGAAGCGAGTGAGGCCGCCCTCAAATACGTGGTTCTTGGAGGCATTGGTTCGAGCTTCTTCCTAGTTGGTGTTGCTTTAATCTATGGAAGCCTTGGAACACTAAACATGGCACACATCGCCCAACTAGCTTCAATGATTAATCCAACTGTTGCCAAGGTAGGATTGGCACTTCTTATCTTTGGTTTGGCAGTTGAAGCTGAGCTCTTTCCATTAAATGCTTGGGCACCTGATGCTTATCAGGAAGCGCCTCATCCGATAACTGCAGTATTTTCAGCCTTTGTGGTCAAGGCCTCTCTCTATGCAATAGCAAGGATACTCTATATCTTCAGCGCTTCAGAGGGTTGGAACTCAGTTTTGAGCCTTCTCATAATTATGGGAACTCTTACCGTAGTGATTGGCGAACTCAGTGCTTTGAGGCAAACTAATGTTAAGAGAATGATTGCATACTCAAGTATTGCTCAAGTTGGTCTTATAGCTGTGGGTATAGCATTGGGGACTCAAAAGGGACTTGATGCAAGTATTTTCCAAATGTTCAAC
This sequence comes from Thermococcus sp. EP1, assembly GCF_001317345.1. Taxonomy (NCBI): domain Archaea; kingdom Methanobacteriati; phylum Methanobacteriota; class Thermococci; order Thermococcales; family Thermococcaceae; genus Thermococcus; species Thermococcus sp. EP1. Next base: position 376,569 of record NZ_JXCG01000001.1, read on the forward strand.
CATGCGATAGTGAAACTTCTGATGTTTCTGGCTGTTGGATACGCCGCTTTAGAACTTGGTGGACCAGAGATGGAGAATTTCAAGGGTCTAGGAAAGAGAATGCCAATTACAGCATTCGGGATAACTCTTGGAGCCATAGCCATTATTGGAATTCCGCTCTTCAATGTATTCTGGAGTAAGATGCAACTAATCATAGCTGCATTAGAAGCAGAGAAAACCGGCGTCGTTGCTTTAATCCTTGGTGCAAGCTTGGTAGAGATGGTTTATTATGTTAGGCTAATTCACACGATTTGGTTCCAAGGAGATGGAGATAAGATCAGGGAAAACAGTGCTCTAGCTTTGGTGATGCTCCTCTTAATAGCGTTCATTATCCTCATAGGAATCTATCCACAACCCTTCTGGGATATAATGCAAAAAGCTGGGAGTGACATCTTTAACGTTGCCGAATACATTAAGAATGTTCCTCTAGTGGGGGTGAGCCCATGAATGAACTTGCCATAATCATTTTCGCTCCTCTATTAGCTGGAGCATTGGCGTGGCTTATAGAGGTAAAGGGGATTAGGGAATTAATTGGAGTCACTGGAGCAGCATTACCTTTGGGATTTTCCCTTTTACTGTACCAAAAAACGACTGAGGGCATCAACCTTGCTCTCAATATTGGGGTTTTCAATTTGACTTTTGCCCTAAATCACCTTAATTGGTTCTTTATTGGAATTGGAACTTTGGTAGGATTTGCCTCAATACTAGCTTTAGTCTCAACGGCTAAAGACAGTTATGAATGGCTCTTTGCTTTAATGAGTCTCAGTGGTGTGCTGGGAGTGTTCCTTGCAAATGACATGATGACATTCTTCATCTTCTGGGAGATAATGACATTTGCAAGCTTTATGATGGTGCTTCGCTACAACCGCAGTGCATCGCTGAAGTACTTCCTATTAAGCGTTTTTGGAGCATATGCAATGCTGATTGCATTGGGAATCATTTATGCAAAACTAGGAACCTTTGACTTTGGAACAATTCAACAAGCAATGTACCAAGAGGCATATGCAAGTGCATTTGGCGCTGAGACACTACTAAGCAAGAACGAGAGTGCATTAATTTATTTGCTGTTCCTCATTGCATTTGGAGTTAAAGCGGGCATGTTTCCACTACATGTATGGGCACCAGATGCATATGGAGAGACAAACCAAAGTTATACAGCGATGTTTAGTGGAGTTTTGAGCAAAGCAGGAGTTTATGGATTCATTTTACTTTACGTACTTATGGGAACCCGTTTAGCACTTGAATTTGGAGCATTCAGAAGTGCAACGAAATTTGGTTATATCATAGCATTCCTTGGAGGTTTAACTATAATTGTTGGTGGGCTGTTAGCGGCTCTTCAGGAGGATATAAGAAAACTCTTTGCATATTCAAGTATAAGCCAACTTGGATACATACTGGTAGGAATTGGTGTTGGCACAGCGTTAAGTATTCAAGCAGCAATGTTCCATGCTCTTAGCCACGCGTTGTTTAAGGGCCTTTTCTTCCTCATAGTAGCTACAATAGTATACAGGACTGGTAAAACAACCTTTGCAGACATGGGAGGGCTTGCTGAGAAAATGCCATTTACATTCGCAATGGCCTTTATAGCCATTCTTAGCCTTGCTGGAATTCCGCCTTTAGTTGGGTTTGCCAGCAAGTGGGTTCTCTTTGAAGCAGTAATAAGCCAGAACTTGCCGATACTAGGTGGCATGGTGTTCTTTGGAAGTGCAATTGGGTTTGTTTACCTCATAAGATTTGTATACGCAGTATGGTTTGGACAAAGACCCACTGATTTAGATGAAACCAAAGACGCGCCCTTACCAATGGCTATAGCAATGGCAATTTTAGCTCTCTTCAATGTAATACTTGGAATTGCACCAGGGCTTGTTGCAAAGGAGCTTAATAAAATATTTGGAAAAGAAGTCATCGGCGGAGACCTCTTCATACTAGATCTAGGGTTTGGAAAGTACAATGCACTGGCAGTCACGATTTATCTTGTAGTTGGCATAATAATAGCGGGGATAATCTATTTCCTCGGTGCAAAGGTTAGAAAAGTCCCTGTTACAGACACCTACCAGTCTGCTAACCCTGTAACGATGGAATATAATCTTACAATAAGGAGAAACTTCTTCCTTCCACTCAAAGAGACATTGGCATTTTGGCTTAGGATAAGCTTTGACAGGCTTTATCGCACCATAGGAACATGGGTTGAAGATCTAGCGGAAGTTATGAGGACTTATATCTACAATGGAAATACTCAGAGCTATGCATGGTACCTTGCAATACTGTTACTAATACTAGCACTTTGGGGGGTGTGAAGGATGATTGAAATTGCTTTAAAAGCTCTCTTTATCTTAATTTATGCAACTTTCGTAGGTTTCATGTTCATGGGAATAATAAGAATAGTCACTGCAAGAATACATAGAAGAGTTGGGCCTCCTATCTATCAGCCCATCTTAGATACGATTAAGCTCCTTTCAAAAAAAAGCAACATAACTCATGGTTTAATATACGACTTTGGCGTGATCTACGCATTGGGAGCAACAATACTGGCTATAATGTTCATACCTCTTGGAAATATCGGTGTTCTCAGGGCGTACGGTGATCTAGTATTAATTACCTTCCTCCTTGAGATACCAATGCTTGGGATAATGTTTGCAGCAATGAGCTCAGGAAACCCCTATGCTGGCATTGGTGCTCAGAGAGCCTTGTTGACGCTCTTAGCAATCCAAGTGCCACTAGGTTTTGCAATAGTTGCCCTTGCTGAATATTATGGTACATTCAGCACCTATGAAATAGTGATGGCCCAGCAGAGCATGGGATGGAGTATAACAGCGCTTCCACTCTTGTTTGCAGCAATTGCTTACGATCTTGTACTTCAAGCAATGTTTGGTAAAGAGCCCTTTGATATCATGATTGCACCTGGTGAGATATCCCTTGGTCCAATGGTTGAGTTTGGCGGTAAACACATGGGAATACTTCAGATTCAACATGCGATAGCCCTCTTTGGAGAGACACTGTTCTTCTCAAACATATTCCTTGGGGGAGCAGCGATTACAATATTTGGGAGTTCAATACTCAATACAATAGCAACTTTGGTTGTACTCCTCATCAAGCAGACTGCAGTACTTTTGGTGGCAACTTTCATGGGCGCAATATTCCCAAGGTTCACTATAGATCAAGCTGCTAGGTTTTACTGGAAATGGCCTACAATAATAGCCGCTCTGGGGGCAATATTAGCGACTCTGTGAGGTGAAGAAAAATGGTTGATTGGAGATTATATGAACCGCTCATTAACTTTGCGAGAAAAAGGAGCATGTGGATTGTGGCGTTTTGTACAGGATGTGGCGGTATAGAAATGCCTCCTCTAATGACCTCAAGATACGATCTAGAGCGTTTTGGTATGATGCCTAATCCAGCTCCAAGAATGGCCGATCTCTTCCTCATTACTGGATACGTGACTCCTAAGACCCTCAAAAGAATAATAATCACCTATGAAATGCAACCTGATCCAAAGTACGTCCTTGCTCACGGTTCATGTCCACTAAATGGCGGAATTTACTGGGACGGTTACAATGCTATCAAGCACCTTGACAAGTACCTGCCAATTGATGTTGCAATAGCTGGATGTATGCCGAGGCCTGAGGCGGTTATGGATGGCATCAAGAAGATAATGGAACTCATTGATAGTGGTAAGGCTGATGGATGGAAACGCTACAAGGAGAACTACGAGTACTACAAGAAAAATCAGGACGAGCTCTTTGGTGAGGGATGGAGAGAAAAGACTGCGAGAAGATGGATTCCATGGTTAATGGACAAAAAGAAGAAAGTTAGGGAGGAGTGAAACATGACACTAGAAAAAGAGGAGAATATAGTGAGGCAAATTCTTGAAAAGGCGCCATATGCAGAGGGAAAGGTTAGAAGAGCTAGAAGAATAGAGTTTCATATCCCCGCAGAGAGAATTAGAGAGTTTCTCACGCTGCTTAAGGAGAGTAACTTTGAAACTATGATGCAAATAACAGCAGTAGACTGGATTAAAGATGGGGAGATAGAGCTTGTTTATCAAATGTGGAGTTATACTCACGCTGTTCATGCATTTGTAAAGACAAGAATTCCAAGGGAAGTAGAAAAGGCAAAAGTACCTTCAGTGAAGGATATCTATCCCGTGGCAGAAACCTACGAGAGAGATGCTCATGAATTTTACAAGGTGTACTTTGAGGGTAATGAAAAACTGGAAATGCCGTGGATTCTCGAGGATGAGGATAGAGAAGCAGGAGTTTGCCATAGAAAAGACTTTGACATGCTTGATTATGTGAAAAGGAAATACAAGATTCTGGATAGGTTCGAAGAGGATAAGGAGGACTATGTAATTTGAGGTGATGATGATGGTTTCACAAGAGGAACTCATTAGAGAAGCGAGAGAGAATGGGATGGAACTCTTACCCCTGGATAAAGACACTTATGAGTTGTTTTTTGGTCCCCAGCACATGGCCACTGAGAATTACAGCTTAATCTTAAAACTGGATGGGCATAGAGTTGTTAAAGCCATAGCTAATCCAGGCTTCCTTCACAGGGGATTTGAGAAACTTGCCGAGCTAAGACCATGGTACACAAATATAGCACTTCTACTGAGAATCTGTGTCCCAGAGCCTGATGTTCCAGAGGCTATTTATTCCATGGCTGTTGATGAGCTTATGGGATGGGAGGTTCCAGAAAGGGCTCAGTGGATCAGGACGGTTGTTCTTGAGATGGCTAGAGTTACTTCGTACCTATTCTGGACAATGGGATTATCATTTAAGCTTGGTGTTTACACAGCAGGACAATGGGCTGCTGCTTATAGAGAGAGGTTTATGGCACTCTTTGAACAGCTTACTGGAGCAAGAGTTTACCATATTTATACAATTCCTGGTGGAGTTAGAAGGGATATCCCTGGAGACAAGTGGCTGAGGCAGCTCAAAGACACTGTGGAATATGTTAAGAATAAACTTCCAGACTTTGACAACATCTTATTTGAAAATTACATTACTTACAACAGGCTTGAAGGGATTGGAGTAATGGACAAAAAGTTCGCTTTAGCAGAAGGCGTTACCGGACCAAACTTAAGGGCTGCAGGAGTAAAAGCAGATGTAAGGAGATTAGATCCCTATTTACTCTACCCAGAGCTTGATTTTGAAGTACCTGTTCTCAAAGAAGGTGACTCTTTGGCCAGAGCACTTGTGAGGAGATTTGAAATTGAACAGGACCTTTACATCCTTGAACAGCTTCTTGAGATGGGACCACCGGATGGGCCTTATAAAGTGGAAGATCCAAGACTTAAGGCACTCCCGAGGTTTAAAGTTCCTGCAGGAGATGCTTATGCTCATGTAGAAGCTACTACTGGAGATTTTGGAGCCTATGTTGTAAGCGATGGAGGAAACAAGCCTTACAGAGTCCAGATAAGAGGTCCAAGCATATCCCATGGAATTAGGGTAATAGAACAGCTTTTGGTGGGGGCTAGAATAGCAGACGTGCCAGTTATATTGATGACCTTAGGGAACTGTCCACCCGACATAGACAGGTGATGAAAAATGAGTGAAGCTAAATTTAAAATTGCACCTGAGGAGAAGGTTAAGAAGAGGCCCTCTTTCTTGAAACCCTGGCTTAGTCTAAAATATCTCTTCAAAAAGCCTGTAACTATAAAAATCCCCTATGAACCCACACAAATTGCTGAAAAATACCGTGGATTCCATACTCTCAACTGGAAGACATGTATCGGTTGTAATATGTGTGGTCAGATATGTCCCGCAAGGGCTATAGAGATGACATGGATTGAGGGAGAAAAAAGAGCACATCCAAAGATAGACTATGGAAGATGTACCTTCTGTCAGTTCTGTGTTGATGTATGTCCTACTGGAGCATTGGGCCATGTTGAGCACTATATCTTAACTACAGAGTGGAAAGAAGAAGAACTTGAGCTCTTTGACTGGGTTCCATTGCCAGAAGATATGGTGAGAAAATTCGAAGACTACAGGCATCCATTAGCCAAGATCGAATATCTTGAAGATGGGAAAGTTAGATATATCCTGAGGGATGGGAGCACTTTTGAATTCAAAATACTCGGTTATGGTCTTAAACCACCAGCAAAGCCAAAACCATCTAAAGAAAAGAAAGAGTCTGCAGAAGAGAAAAAAGTTGATTAGTTCCCCTTTCCTTTTTTCGCAAACTCTATAAGTCCTTCATCCCTTTCTATTTTGGTGGAAGCGTTGAAAGTTGAGGTACTTAAAAATATCCTTATGGAACTGGGGATCGAATGCGCGAGAATTATCGAAGAAAAAGTGGATCTCCAGTTTTCAGCATTAGAAAAGCTCTATGAAAACCTAGGCAATGATGAACTCTTCATTAAGCTTGTTATAGCGAATTCTATTGTTAGTTATCAGCTCTCTGGTAAGGGGGAGCAGTGGTGGTTGGAATTCTCCAACTATTTCTCCCAAAATTACCCAGAGACCACCATCTTAAGAGCTTATTCTGAGTTTTTACCTAAATCTAAAACTAATAAAAGGCTAATTTCCTCAAAGCTAAACCGTCTGGAAAGACTTGAACCGTTTTTAATGACTCTGACATTAGAGAATTTTGAAGTTTATTACAACAACATGCTAAAATTTAGGAATGATCTTGTGAAGGTCATGAGAGCCAAGGGAGATGCTAAAACAATAGTATTTGCTGTTAAAATGTTTGGGTATGCGTCTAGAATTGTTTTTAGAAAATTTGTTCCTTATCCAATGGAGATTCCTATACCCAAAGACTTTAGAATTGAAAATTACACAAAAAGGTTTACATCTGAAGATCCTGTGAAGTTTTGGGAGAGAATTTCAAAAGAGGTTGGGATCCCACCTCTGCACGTAGATTCTATTCTCTGGCCTGTTTTAGGGGGAGAGGAGGAAGTAAAGAAACGGCTTAAAGAGCACTGTGAAAAAGCCGAGTTAGTTTTAAGGCTCTCTTCTTTGTGAGAGATTTTCCCAGAAGATGTAGCATTTCGGAGAATAATGGAGACATTTACGCAACATTATATTTGAAATTTTGCTATTTAAATATTATCAGACAAACCAAAAACCTTATATATTCGAACTATGTTAGTTTCATATGAAATAATTGTGAGGTGATAGAAATGGTAGTTATTGGAGAAAAGTTTCCAGAAGTTGAAGTGAAAACAACCCATGGAGTGATAAAGCTTCCCGATTACTTTGTTGAGAAAGGTAAGTGGTTTATCTTATTTAGCCACCCAGCGGACTTTACTCCGGTTTGTACAACTGAATTCTACGGCATGCAAAAAAGAGTTGAACAGTTCAGAGAACTTGGTGTTGAACCTATTGGATTAAGTGTTGACCAAGTGTTTAGCCACCTTAAGTGGATGGAGTGGATAAAGGAGAACCTTGGTGTGGAGATAACGTTCCCAGTTATCGCTGACGATCGTGGTAACCTTGCTGAAGCTTTGGGCATGATACCCAGTGGAGCAACGATTACAGCAAGAGCAGTTTTTGTAGTTGACAATAAAGGAATTATTAGGGCCATTGTATACTACCCGGCAGAAGTTGGCAGAGATTGGGACGAAATACTTAGACTTGTGAAGGCTCTTAAAATAAGCACCGAAAAAGGTGTTGCATTGCCTCATAAATGGCCAAACAATGAGTTAATTGGAGATAGGGCTATTGTACCACCTGCCGGAACCGTTGAACAAATCAAAAAACGCAAAGAAGCCAAAGCAAGAGGGGAAATTGAGTGTTATGATTGGTGGTTTTGCCATAAAAAGCTAGAATGACTTTTTCTAACTCTGTTCTTTTCTTCTTTAAGATGGAGGATCTTATTATTAGGATTCCAAAAGAAAATTATATAAACCTAACTCACAAACCTTATTATGACGAAAGTCGAACTTAATGTGAGGGATTGAGATATGGTTGAGTTTAAAGAAGATGTTTCTATTGTTTTGGGTGGTGCAGCAGGGCAGGGAATTCAAACCGTGGAGGAAATCTTAACAAGGGTTTTGAAACTTTCTGGATACAATGTCTATGCGAATAAAGAATATATGTCTCGAGTGAGAGGAGGTATAAATACAACCGAAATAAGGGTTTCTTCTAAGAAAGTAAGGGCCTTTATAAAGAGAATTGACATTCTAATTCCCTTCAAGCGTGGAGTTTTACCTTGGCTGCAAAATAGGCTCTCAGAAAATACGGTTGTTCTTGGAGAGCGAGAAAACGTCGAAGAGGAATTTATGGAGAAGATTACTTTTGTTGAAGTTCCTTTTAACAAAATGGCAAAAGATGTGGGCAGTCCTTTATATCTAAACACAATAGCTGCTGGAATAGCAGTTGGTCTCTTCCATGGGGATTTTGAGATTCTCAAAAAGTACTTAATGAAGAGATTTGGCTCTAAAGGCGAGGATGTAGTCTCTAAAAATATTGAGGCGGCTGAAAAAGGATATAACCTTGGTGTAAAGTTGTGTGAAGAAAAGACCATTGGAATCGATGTGAAAAAAGATGAGAGAGTTAAGGAAGAAGTACTCTTGAGTGGCACTGAGGCTATTGCTTTGGGGGCCATTGCTGGAGGAATGAACGTTCTAACTTTTTACCCAATGAGTCCGTCAACTGGAGTTGCTGTTTTTTCCGCTCAACATGCAGAAGAGTTCGAGATAATTGTGGAACAAACGGAAGATGAAATTGCAGCAATAAATATGGCACTGGGCGCATGGTTTGCTGGTGCAAGAGGAATAGTCACAACTTCCGGTGGAGGATTTGCTTTAATGAGTGAGGCCCTAAGCTTGGCTGGAATGGCAGAGAACCCAATAGTAATTCATCTAGCTCAAAGGCCAGGCCCGGCAACTGGTTTACCTACAAGGACACTGCAAAGCGATTTGAACCTTGTCCTATACTCTGGACATGGTGAGTTCCCACGTATAGTTCTTGCTCCGGGGAGCATAGAAGAGGCGTTCTACCTAACAGCTACTGCGTTCAACTTGGCGGATAAGTATCAGGTTCCTGTGATAATTCTCACTGATCAATACTTTGTTGATACATACTATAACTTGCCAGAGTTCGATTTGAGTGAACTTAAGCTTGAGAAACATATAGTCGAGACAGACGAAAACTATAAGCGCTACCTCCTCACAGAAGATGGTATCTCTCCGAGGGGAATACCTGGTTATGGAAAAGGAGTTATAATAGCAAATGGAAATGAACACGATGAATGGGGAGATATTACAGAAGATGAAGAACTCTCGAGACTTATGCAGGAGAAAAGGGCCATTAAAAAGCTCATGACAATAAGAAAAAATGCAATGATGCCGGAGCTTATTGGAAGTGAAGACGCGAGGTACCTTGTTATTAGTTGGGGTTCAACATATCATGTAATAAAAGAGGCTCTTGAGAGTCTTAGAAGGAAAGACATCGCATTTTTACATTTTAAATGGCTTTATCCACTACCAGATGCTGTTAAAGAACTATTGGAGGATAAAGTGCTAATTGATATTGAGCAGAACGTTACAGCTCAGTTTGCGGAACTCCTAAAGAAAGAATTTGGAGTAAGCGTGGACCACAAGATTTTGAAGTATGATGGGAGGCCTTTCTCAGTTGAGGAGATTCTTGATGCTCTTAAGGGGGTGTTAGAATGACCTCTCCAATGCTTTTTGAACCAAACAGGCCAGGAAGTAAGGATGTAGCGTGGTGCCCCGGATGTGGGAATTTTGGAATTAGAAACATCTTAAGGAAGGTTTTTGCTGAGCTTAATCTAACGCCTCAAGAAGTAGTGATCATAAGCGGAATAGGTCAGGCTGCAAAGATGCCCCACTACATAAAGGTCAATGGTTATCACACACTTCATGGGCGTTCAATACCCATAGCGACTGCTGTAAAGGCAGCTAATCCAAAGCTTACCGTGATAGCGGAAGGTGGGGACGGGGATATGTATGCCGAAGGAGGGAATCATTTCCTTCACGCAATAAGAAGGAACCCCGACATCACGATCCTCATCCATGACAACCAAATTTATGGGCTTACCAAAGGTCAGGCTTCCCCCACAACGATGCTTGGAATGAAAACTCCAACTCAACCTTGGGGTGTCTTTGAAGAGCCATTTAACCCAATAGCATTAGCAATAGCCCTCGATGCATCATTTGTTGCGAGAACTTTCATGGGGTACTTCGAGGAAAGTGCAGAAATTATAAAGAAAGCAATTCAGCACAAAGGATTAGCTATAGTGGATATATTTCACCCCTGTGTAAGCTTCAACAAGATAAATACCTACGAATGGTACCACAAGCATACATACTGGATGGAAGATCATGATCCATACAATAGGGAAGAGGCTTTTAAAAGGGCAATAGAAACTGATCCTCTTCCACTTGGAATATTCTACATCCACGAGAAACCAACATTTGAAGAGCAAGTTACAGCTTATAAGAAGGACAAAACACCATTATGGCAGAGAAAACCAAAACTTGGGCAGATTAAGGAGATTTTGGAGGCAAAGAAAGGCTTTTAATTTTGTTATCCCCTTCTTGAGGTATTTGAGTTTTTTGAAAAGTGAAAAACCTTTTATATTTTTGATTTCTGAACTAAATTGGGGTGATGAAAAAATGTCAAAGGTTTGGATTGAGAAGCTTTTAGAAGAGCCAGAACTCTACCTTTTGAGAATTGATGATGACCAGATAAGATATTTTGAAGCTACGTGGGATATCCCAGAGGGAATAACGTACAATGCCTATTTGATGAAAACAGATAATGCTGTTATACTCTTTGATGCTTGGAAAAAAGATTATACGGAAGAATTTCTTGAGGCACTTTCTAGCATTGTTGATCCTAAGGAGATAACCCATATTGTAGTCCATCATATGGAACCTGACCATAGTGGAGCACTACCGAAAGTGCTTGAGGCCAACGGCTATAAAGCGAAAATAATTGGGACAATATTTGCAAAAAGACTTCTAGATGCATTTTTTGGGATAAAGGAGAATGTTCATGCAATTAAAGACGGAGAAGAGCTTAGGATAGGAAACAGAACTTTTAAATTTATAACAGTTCCATGGCTGCACTGGCCCGATACAATGATAACGTACTTGGTTGAGGACAAGATAATCTTTGGCTGTGATGTTGGAGGAGGCTACTCAATACCTGAGGCAATAGATGATAGTGATGATGAAATTGTGGAGAAGTACCTTCCATATGTAACGAAGTATATTGTAACTGTCATTGGCCACTATCACAAGTACATTGTAGAAAATCTCGAGAAAATAAAGAATCTGGGTATCGTGAACGATGTTAAAATGATTCTCCCTGGCCATGGTTTAATATGGCGTAAAAACCCGCAGAGGATTTTTGAATACTATGCAAAAGTTGGAGCTGGGGTTCCAACAAAGGGAAAAGTTCTAGTGGTCTATGATTCAATGTATGGATTTGTTGAAAAAAGTATCCAAATAGCTATTGATGAATTAAGGAAACAAGGGTTTAATCCAGTAGTTTACAAGTTTACAGATAAAGAAGCACCAGCAGTTAGTGATATCCTTGGAGAAGTTCCCGATAGTGAGGCCTTGATAATTGGGGCTTCGACTTATGAAGCAAACATCCATCCCCGCATAAGATACACTCTTTACGAGCTACTTGATAAAGCCAACTACGAAAAACCTGTGCTTATACTTGGTACTTTTGGATGGGCAGGAGTTGCAGGAAGAGAAATAGAGACGCTCATCAAAAGATCAAAGTTCGACCATGTGGATACCATTGAGGTAAAAGGTCAAACCACTCCAGAAGACGAAGTACGGATAAGGGAAGGTATGAGAAAGCTCATCCAGAAGCTTAGGAAATGACTCTTCTTTAAATTTTTAAATGTTATATTTTTCTGAAAACTCGCTTCTCAGGAAGAAATAAGTCTCATCTAAAACTCGATATTATCTTTTTTGTTTTTGAATGGGAACTATTAGGATCGTTTTGGATACTCTTAAATAGAAGCTATGAAAAATATTATTGGGGTAATGTCAATGGAAGAAGAAATTGTTAAAAAATTGGAGAAACTGCCTGAAAAGGAGATTTTAGGATATGCAATTGCATCTGAGGAGGATGCAAAACAGTTCTACCTAAAACTTGCCGAGGGAAAAGGTGAGTTAATAGGGGAATTCTTTAAAGACCTTGCAAAGGCCGAACAGGCCCATAAAACACTTCTACTAAACCTTTATGATAGGATCTTTGGGGATAAAGAGTATACAGTCCCAGAAAACGTCCCATTTGTAGAGAGTACGGTTAATATTGTAACTCTAGGAAACTTAGTGGAGGCATTAAAAACAGCCCTCATGAATGAAAAGACTGCTGAAAGAGTTTACACTCTTTTGGCTCAAAAACTTCCCGAACATAAAGTCCTTTTTGATTTCCTAGCTGCACAGGAAAAAGCCCACTATAAAGCTATTGAAGCTCATAAGGAGTATCTTGAAGGGCTGATGAGAGGAAAGCCCGAATATACCGAAATACCAGCGCATGTAATATTTAATCAAGTGGAGATATATTACAAACCTAGAACTCAACCATGAGGGAATTTTATGGGGCTTTTGATTGTTGGAAATGGCCCTGGGGGAGTTGAATTAGCAAAGCAGCTTTCCGACGAATATGAGGTAACTATTATAGAGCAGGAGGATCTTCCTTACTATATCAAACCTATGTTGAGTCATTACATAGCAGGGACTGTAAAAAAGGAGAAACTTTTTCCTTATTCGCTTGAGTGGTATGAAAATAAAGGGATAGAGCTAAGATTGGAGACTAAAGCAGAGGTTATAGATAGAGCCCGTAAAAAATTGATAACGAGTGCAGGGGAACTTCCTTATGATCTTCTCGTAATAGCTACAGGGGCCAGACCTAGGGAACCAATGATAGAAGGAAAAGAGAATCTAATGCCACTCAGAACATTAAGAGATGCAGAGAAAATAAAGCAACTGGTTGAAAATAAAGGTGATGTTCTTATCGTTGGAGGGGGATTTATAGGGCTTGAACTGGCAGGCAACTTATCAAAAGCTGGCTATAGGGTTAAACTTGTCCATAGAGGAAGTAACCTTCTTGGCCTTGATAATGAGCTTACAGAGCTGATAATAGAAGAGCTTGCATCTAAAGGTGTGGAGTTCTATTTAAATGCCAATGTATTAAAAGCTGATAGAGAAGGCGTTTTCACTGAGAAGGGCTATATAGAGGGAAGAGTAAAGATCTGTGCAATAGGGATAATCCCAAACAAAGAACTTGCCCTGAAGAGTGGCATTCATGCAGGCAGGGGAATTTTAATTGATGAGCGATTCAGGACTTCAGCTCGAGATGTCTATGCTATTGGGGACTGTGCAGAATATAACGAAATAATCTGTGGAACAGCTAAAGGTGCAATGGGACATGCGAAAGTTCTTGCAAATCTCATACGGGGTGAAGAAGATAGGTATGCTTTTGAGTTTCGTTCTACCGTTTTTAAGTTTGGTGACTTCCCTATAGCTATCATAGGGGAAACAAAGGGGGATGGGAACTGGCTAGATGATAAAACAAAGGTATTTCTTAAGGAAGGAAAAGTTGTTGGGGCAGTTATCATTAAAGATGTGAAAAGGGCATTAGAACTTGAAAGGAAAATAAAGTCTAGAGTTAGCATTAACGAACTTTAATATTTCCTCTCCTCTTTATAAGTTTCGGATAGAAAACCTTTTATATTTCTCTATCGAATTAATAATGTCGTTTTGGGGTGGTAGCTATGGTAGTCGAAAGAAAAATGACGAAGAAGTTTCTTGAAGATGCATATGCAGGAGAAAGCCAAGCGCATATGAGATATCTAATTTTTGCGGATGTTGCTGAAAGGGAAGGATTCCCTAATATAGCAAAGCTCTTTAGAGCAATAGCTTTTGCTGAGCTTGTACATGCTAAAAATCATTATCAAGCACTTGGCAACATTAAGGACACTCCTAGCAACCTTCAGGTAGCAATAGATGGGGAGACTTTTGAAGTCGAAGAAATGTATCCAGTTTACAAAGCAACTGCTGAGCTCCAGGGTGAGAAAGAGGCTGTGAGGAGTACTCATTATGCCTTAGAGGCAGAAAAAATTCATGCAGAGCTTTACAAGGAAGCCAAAGAACTGGCGGAACAGAAAAAGGATCTTGAAATAAAGAAGGTCTACATATGTCCAGTATGCGGATACACGGTTATAGATGAGGCTCCTGAGTATTGTCCAGTATGCGGGGCTTCAAGAGAAAAGTTTGTAGTTTTTGAGTGATCTTTCATTCTTTAACCATATTGGTTTGGAGCACAAACTTTTTAAGGTCGATCTAATAATATTAGGTGGTGGAAACATGGCAAAGTGGAAATGTATAGTATGTGGGTATATATACGATGAGGAAACAGGAGATCCAGATAGTGGAGTTAATCCAGGAACAAAGTTTGAGGAAATCCCAGATGATTGGGTATGCCCGCTCTGTGGGGCTCCAAAAGATATGTTTGAGAAGATAGAGGATTGAGGTGATTGAAAATGATTAGTGGAACTATAAGAAGTGGGGATTGGAAAGGAGAAAAACATGTACCTGTTATAGAGTACAAAAAAGAAGATGATTTAGTAAAAGTAAAAGTTCAAGTTGGTAAGGAAATTCCACATCCAAATACTCCTGAACATCATATAGCTTGGATTGAACTTTATTTCCACCCAGAGGGTGAGAACTTTCCTATACTTGTTGGCAGGGCAGAATTTGCAAACCACACAGATCCCCTAACAGAGCCCATAGCTAAATTCTTCTTTAAGACGACTAAAAAAGGGAAGCTTCATGCTTTAAGCTATTGTAATATTCATGGTCTCTGGGAAAATGAGATTGTATTTGAGTGATTTTTCTTAAACTTTTTTCAAGATATCCGGAAGATTTATTTACTTTTCTGTATAAACATAATAGTCAAAGACGTGGATGATGAGAACATGGTTGACCAATATCAAATCTTCATGAGTGTTGGTGGTATTTTGGTGCTTGCGGGAATTTTTCTTACATGGAACTTATCACAGCAAATAGAAAAAGTAAGGCTCAGAGGTAGGCGACTCTCTCGCTATATTCTTCTTGGAGGGATTTTAACGTCGCTTGGATTTATCGCTACCATGTTTGAGATTCATGAAGCCGTCATAAGTGTTGCGATTCTCTTGGGACCTGCCATGATAGCATATTCCCTCTCCGAGAGTAAGCTTGTGAAAGCAACTTGGACAATGCTCTTGCAAATAGTGCTTATAATGGCCTCTACAGTTTTTGTTGAGGAGAAAGGATTTTATGTCGTTGAATTGGGGTCCTCAGTTTCCTTGATTCTACTTATTAATGCAATTGCAGGATACATTAGAACGCCAGAAAATTACAAAACACTCGCAAAAATTTCCTCTTGGGTATTCGTGATCTTTATCTGGCTCAATGCACTTCAATCTACTAGAACAATGGCCCCAGTAGTCTATTTGTTGTCGCTCGTCATTTGGATTTATACTCTTGTGAGATTGCACTATGTAGCTAGAATCCGATTTAGCAATCTCGAGATAGAATCTCAGTATACCCGTGAATAGTTTTTTGTTATTTAAAAACCTCATCAAATGGAAAGGTTTTAGTATAAGGGGGTTCTATTAGATAATATCAGGTTTTTGAAATGAGGTGAGAGAAATGGTAGTTGATATGGATATGGGGATCCCTCTTGAGAGGGTAAATGAATTCTCCCTTAAGGAACTTTTGGGAATGGCTATAAAGGCCGAAATTGGGGCAAGGGATTTTTATAGAAGCATGGCTGAGAATGTGGGTGTAGAAACCTTAAAAAAGAAGCTTGAGTTCCTTGCAGGTGAAGAGGAAAAGCATGAGGAGTTTTTAAGAAAGCTTTATGCTCAGTCTTTCCCGGGAGAAGATATTGTATTTCCGAAAGAACATGTAGGACCTGAGTTGAAACCGGTTTTAGAGAAAGTTAAAGATGTTCACGATATATTAGAGCTTATTCGTTGGGCAATGGAGGCCGAAAGAATAGCTAAAGAGTTTTATTCAAAGCTTGAAGATATGACGGAAGACAATGCTAAAAAAGGCCTTCTTAGGTATCTTGCTTCTATGGAAAATACTCACTACTTCATCCTGAAGACAGAGTACGACCTTCTCCTTGACTGGGAGATGTACTCTCAAATGATGCATGTTGGTCCATAATCCTTTGTTTTTGGCAATTTTATAATATTTCAACATTTTATTTATTAGGGTGGGCTAAAAGTGTTAGAGAACTCTATTGCAGGACTTGGAGAGTACCTACTCAACATATCTGGGGGTAATCTCATAGTAGTCTCTTTCTATGCGGGTCTCTTTGTAGCAATAATGACTACATTGGGTTCTTTATTGGCCATATTCTACAATAAACTGCCAGATTGGGGAATTGATGTGAGTCTATCTTTTGCTGCTGGAGTCATGATTGTGGCTAGTTTCACCAGCTTAATACTACCAGCGATTGAATTTACAAATAGTTTTACTCCAGCAGGAATTGGAATACTTTTAGGAATATTGCTTATCTATGCTATAGACAGGTTTATACCTCATGAACATCTGGTTAAGGGATATGAGGGTCCGAAAGAGCTGAAGGATAGGCTCAGAGTGGTTTGGCTCATAGTTCTTGCTGTTGTAATTCACAATCTTCCTGAAGGCCTTGCAGTGGGCACTTCAATAGTCTTTGATCTAAGGACCGGTATTATCACAGCTATAGCGATAGGTATTCAAGATTTTCCTGAGGGAGCGGTGATTTCTCTTCCTCTTGCAACTCTCCAAAAGAAACGGCTCCAACCAATTCTAATGGGGAGTTTAAGTGGTGTAGCGGAAATGATCATGGTGCTTGTTGGTGCACTCTTCTTTACAACATTTCGCAGTCTCCTTCCTTACGGTTTGGGCCTAGCAGGGGGGGCAATGCTTTACGTAACTGTGAAAGAAATGATTCCGGAGATATACAAAAGGGAGGAAAATGAGCTTTATGTAACCCTTGGATTCTTCATTGGCTTCTATGTAATGCTCTTCTTGGATTCTATGCTAGGTTAGTTCGAACTCTATACTTTTACTTTTAATTTTTCGAAAAGTTTATTAAAATGCTCGAACAATATAGTAAAGGTGTGTAAGAATGCACAAATCAGCTGCTTTGATTGTAGGAAGCTTGGTTTTGGTTTCTTTTCTAAGTGGGTGCATAAGTGAAAAAGAAGAAGTCCCTACAATAGTTATTGGCTCTAAACCATTCAATGAACAGTACATTTTGGCCCATATGATAGCTCTCCTCTTAGAGAATAATGGCTATAAGGCTGAGGTAAAAGAGGGGCTTGGTGGGACACTAGTAAATTATGAAGCATTGAAGAAGGGCCAAATTCATATTTATGTTGAGTACACTGGAACAGCATACAATAATATCCTTAAACTTGATCCTCCAGAAAATTGGGATCCTGATTATGTATATGAGAAGAGTAAAGAGGAAATGCTCAGTCGTGATGGTGTTTTAACGGTTGTAAAATTAGGTTTTAGAGACGACTATGCGATAGCTGTGAAGAAAGAATTTGCTGAGAAAAACGGCCTTCAAAAGTTGAGTGATTTAGCTCCATATGCTCCCAACATGGTTTTGGGTACAGATCCAGAATTTGCTACGAGACCAGACGGGTTGCCGAGGATTAAAGAGGTATATGGTTTCACATTTGGGGATGTTAAACAGATGGAACCCACATTAATGTATGAAGCTATAAAGAACGACCAAGTAGATGCAATTTCTGCTTACACCACAGATGCACGTGTTGATCTATTTGGTCTTAAGATACTTGAGGACGATAAAGGTGCCTTACCTCCCTATGATGCAGTTATACTTGTAAAGAAAGATTTTGCTGACAAATATCCTGAAATTATTGAAATTCTTAAGAAACTTGAGGGACTTATCGATACTGACACAATGAGAGTATTGAACTACAAATACGATGTAGAGAAAAAAGATGCTAGGGAGATAGCAAAAGAGTTTTTAATCGAAAAGGGCCTTATAAGTGGCTGATTTTTCTTTCCTTTTTGGTGAGGGACATGCTCTTTAATAAAATAGAAAATGTTAAACTCAAAAATGTGACAAAACGTTATGGGAATTTTAAAGCTGTTGATAACGTTAGTCTAGAAGTAGTTGGAGGTGAGCTTCTTATACTAATTGGACCAAGCGGTTCAGGGAAGACAACACTTTTGAGAACTATAAATAGACTTGTCGAGCCAGATGAAGGTGAGATCTTCATAAACGGGAAAAATGTGAAAGAATTTGATGTGGTGGAACTTAGGAGAAGTATAGGCTATGTAATTCAACAGATCGGTCTTTTTCCACATATGACAGTTAAAGAAAATATTGCTCTTCTTCCAAGACTTGAAGGATGGAGTGAGGAGGAAATTGAAAATAGAGTGAATGAACTTTTAGATCTTGTTGCCCTTCCAAGAGAGTTTGCTAACCGTTATCCTCATCAGCTAAGTGGAGGGCAGCAACAGCGTGTTGGTCTTGCTAGGGCGTTGGCTTTAAACCCGCCCTTACTTCTAATGGATGAACCATTTGGTGCTTTGGATCCTATCTTAAGGAAACAGCTTCAAGAGGAGTTTGCTAAGATAAAAGAGACCCTCGGGAGAACAATAGTGTTTGTAACACACGATATAGAAGAGGCCTTTAGACTAGGAGATAGAATTGCTATAATGAGGAAAGGTAAGCTTATTCAAGTTGGATATCCTGATGAACTGGTTTTAAATCCAGCCAACGAGTTTGTGGCTAGACTTGTAAATGCTGATAAAAAGTTTAAGCATCTTGACACTCTAAAAGTCAGGGACCTAATGATGCCTGTTGAACCTTATTTGGTGGAAGCTGGAGGGAAAAATCAGTTAATAAAATGGATGAAAGAAAAGGATGTTGAATTTGCTGTTCTCGTTGATAGAGGAGTGTTAAAAGGGATCGTAGAGCTTAAGACACTCTTGATCTCAAAAGATTTGGAGAAGGTAATTAAACAGCCCATGACGTTTTCGCCAGAGGACTCACTAGCTTCTGCTCTCGCTGAGATGAAAATGAAAAACACCTTTTTGGGTATTGTAGTGAAAAGAGAGAGACCGGTGGGGATACTCCTTGCAAGTGAAGTACTTCTAAAACTTTTGTGAGGGAAAGAAATGGACGTTCAGTGGGTGTGGGAGAGTCAAAAGCTAACTCAGAGAACGATAGAGCATCTGAGAATATTTAGTATCTCTTTGTTATTGGCTATACTCATAGGTGTTGCTTTAGGCCTATTCCTTTATCGTAGACCAAAACTTGCTTCATTAACTCTGAATATACTAAATGTGGTTGAAACAATCCCAACATTGGCTCTTCTTGTATTATTTCTTCCTATCTTGGGTATTGGAGAAAAACCTACTATAGCAGCTTCTGTACTCTATTCTATCCTCCCTATAGCGAGAAACACTTACACTGGATTAACAACGGTTGAGAGAAGTTACTTGGAGGTTGCTGAGGCAATAGGTCTAAGTGATAGGGAAATATTGATGAAGGTGAGGTTTCCATTGGCTTTACCTTTAATTGCAGCTGGGGTTAGGATAGCTGTCGTTTTTACGATGGGTGTGGTGACATTGGGTGGCCTGATAGCTGCTGGAGGTCTTGGGGCTCCAATTCAGACAGGCATCCACCTCTATGATAAGGAAATAATAATTGTCGCTGGTCTGTGGGTGGGAATCCTTGCGTTACTCTTAGACGGTATTGCAGCTTTGATTGAAAAGTACTTAAGGAGGCGTTATCGTGGTGGGGATTGAAAGAATTTTAAGTGCTTTCAGTGAACACATTGTTCTAACGTACGTCTCACTCTTTGTAAGTATCTCGGTTGGAATTCCTCTTGCAGTACTGGCACTTAAAAGCAAAAGACTTGCATCGATCATAATGGGGTTTGCGAACTTGGTACAGGCCATTCCCAGCTTTGCTGTTGTTGCAATAGTGGTGCCACTTCTTGGCATAGGGTTCACTCCTGCAATCTTTGCAATATTTCTCAGGGCCCTGCTTCCAATAGTCAAAAACACCTATGTGGGTCTTAGTGAGGTAGATGAAGCTATGATTGATGCCGCTGAGGGTATAGGGTTAACTGAATGGGAGATAATTCGCCATGTTCGCTTTCCCCATGCCTATCCAGCAATGTTTGCAGGTATAAAATTCGCAGCAGTTTTAGCTAACTCAATAGCAATCTTAACGGCTATAATTGGTTCTGGCGGTCTTGGAAGGCTGGTTTTTGAGGGTTTGGCAAGCTTTAACACAGATAAAATCTTAGCAGGCTCAATTCCTGCTATTCTTATGGCAGTTTTTATAGATGTAAGTTTCTCTTATGTTGAGAAGAAGATAACTCCTGAGGGAATTGGGAGTGAATGATACTCTTCTCTAGCTGGTCTTTTCCCTACCCTTTAGGGCAAGGCTTTCAAAAGAAAAAAGTAATGGGCTTTAAAGTAGATGGTTACTCCTAGAAAATAAAAATAATCCTGGAAGCTCAATATTCTCTAACTTCAATCTTTATGCTTTTCTATGAGTTCCTTTAGAAGTTTGTGGTGCTCCTTTTCATTTTCAACAAGAGCTTCTGCTAGTCCTTTAAAGAGGGGATGAGTCATCTTTTCGGCCATTTTTTGATATGTTTCGATCATATCCTTTTCAATTTCAAGATGCATTTCGGCAAATCTCTTTACAAGAAAACCCTGTTCTTTGCCCATTTCTATCTCCATAGGCTCTTTAACATGTTCATACCCTTTTCTCACTTTTTCGAGCTCTTTTTGTGCTTCTAGAATAGCTTTCATCAAGTGTTTATGGACAATTGTGTCAACAGCTATCTTACTTACAACCGCCTCAACATCTGTGTACTTCAAACCTTGGCCTCTTAATTTCGCAAGCCCTTCAGTATAGCTTTTAGCAGCTTCATTCTCAACATCCGCTGCTTTTTTTACAAGAGGTTCGACCATCGGAATCACCACTTCGTATTATCGTATTTGGAAGTTATATATTTTTCTCACTGGGGGATGAAGAAGACTCAAAGTCCATAGTGAAAACTCGATATTGTTTGAGAAACTCCCCAAATAAGTTCGAGAACGTATATAGAAATTATCTTCGCATAAGACATGTTACAGAAGACTTGGTTTGAAGCCTTGTTTAAAAAATAAAGTACAAAGATCTTCCAATAGGGCGATTGTCTGGATTTTTGAAGCTTCTTGGAGGTATTATCTTTTGGGCGGGAAGACCTCTTCCGAAAGGGAGGGGTAGTTCACTTCTGTTTTAATTCCCGTTAATTCTTCAACTTCTTCGAAACCATCCTTAAGTTCATTAAGCTGTTCAGGATCTAGATTAAGCAGAAGAGCCATGAACTCTCCTACATGGGCTTTTTCTTCTTTTGCCACATCTAAAAATACTTTCTTTATGTTTTCGTCTTCTATTAATGTTGCAAATTGTTCATAGAATGTTATGGCATCTAGTTCTGCGATGATGGCCCATCTTAGGGCCTGAGCAATTTCTTCTTTTGATAGGGATTTTTCACGAGATATCGAAATAGGGTTTAATCCCAACATATCTATCACCGATTTTATTTAGTTTTCAAACTAGATAAGTTTTTTCTCTAGAAATTCACATGTTCTTTTCGAAAATCTCCTCTTGGACTAATCTACCTCAAGACTGAAGTCTTGATAATCCATCCAGATGCCAGTTTTCATAACAGAATCGTATTGGGCCTTAAGAAGTTCATAATGGGATTTTTCAACTTTTGCAAGTTCATCGAATATTTTTCTCACATTTTTGTCCTTAGCTTCCTCTGCAGCTTTCTCATAAAATTCCCAAGTCCTTTTTTCCTGTTCCATTCCTATTTCCACAGCCTTGACTTCACTTAGTTCTCCTTCATATTTTGGGATTAACGTTTCAAACATCTCTTTGGTAACGGAGGGGAGTTCACACTTTTCTACAAGTTTATTGATAAAATTTTTCTCAAAAATATCCCAGTGTTCAGCTTCTTCATGTGCCAAGAAGAGAAACATCTTTTTGGCCTTTTCATCACTTGCTTTTTTGGCCATCTCAATATAAAACTTTAATTCGGCTTTTTCTACCTCTAAAGCTATCGCTAAAGCTTCAAGTTCGTTCATAATACCACCATTTCTTATTTTATCTTATCTCCTAATTAACTTTTTGACCTATTTTCTGTTTCATCCGTTGGATTTATTAGCCACTTTTCTTAATTTTAATATGGTGAGAGCATGAGAATAACTAGGGTTAGAACTCCATTAGAACTTAAAGATGAGTTGGTAAAGTTTGTTTTCCGCGTCTATCAAGGAACCAATGGAGCATATCCAGCCCTTGAATGGGTAGAAAATAAACCAAGTATAGATGATTTTGAGGGCTTTAAGAGAGTATATGAGCCATTCCTTGAGTTTAGACTTGGAAAAGAGTTTGATGAACTGTATTTGGGAACTGAAGAAGAGAAAGTCATTGGTACCATAGCTCTCGTTTACAATCTTGAAGGCAAAGATGTGTGGTGGGTGCCAGAGGATATCAAAGATGAAGAGACAGGTCTTATAGAGTTTTTCATGGTGGATCCTGCATACAAAGGTAAGGGCTACGGTTCACAGCTTCTTGAATTTGCCGTGGAACGTTTAAGAGAATTGAAAAAAGAGCCATATATAATAACGTTTCCAAATCTCGAAGCTTATAGCTACTATCTAAAGAAGGGTTTCAAAAAGATCATGGACTACAAAGAGTTCGTAGTGCTGAAGAAAGAATAACCACCCTTTTATTATCTTTTGAGGCTGTGTTTTCATTATAGGATAGAGAAGATGTCAACGGTGTCTTCTAATAAACTCTCCTATATCAGTAATATTTTTGATAAATTTTCTTTCGCTTTGGGGATTTATTAAGCCTAGTCCAAGAATTATGCCTTCTTCGTTCATAACGACTATTTTTTTACTGCCCTGCCAGACGTATTCCCTAACCCCATTCTTTGGAACATCTTTTCCTGTAGTAAAGAGAAATGCCGGTTTGGGTTTCAAAATTGCATAGTTTTTCTTTATCTCTACAAAGTAAAAGAACTCGATGTTAGGGTAAAATTTCTCAACGAGGTTCTTATCCTTTTTAATCGTCCCAACAAATGTTCCAAAAGAGTAGGGGTGTATTTTTAAGTCTTCTATTTCTCTCCAAATCTTTTCATTTACAGCATAAATGTCTATAAATTTTCCCTCAACTACACCAAAGAAGTTATGTTTCAGCTCTCCAAACTTTTCTGCTTCTTTTGTTATTAGTTCAAGCTCTTGTGGTAATGCCCTTCTATAATGGAGCTCCATTCTCGCCACCATTCAGAAGTCTGTTTAAACTATCTAAATCAGTTTTCTTAAACTCTCTGTGGAATTTTATGCCTAGCTCGGCTATCTGTTCTCTTGTTATAACGTTTCCTCCCTCTCCGAGTCCAGGGCAATTCTCGTCATAATAAAGCCAAAACTTTTCTCCATTGTACTCAAACGGTTCCTCCCCTTCAATGCCAAGGGGTTTGTGAGAGACCATGAACGGATAGATCTGGCAGACTAAAGGGTTGTAATCGTGGATTTTGCATTTCCCTGTTTCTGGATCGTGAAAGATGCACCCCAAATCCCATTCCCTGTATGCAAGTACGAAGCGGATCCTTTCTCCTTCTGCAGTTAAAAGCATGAATTCTTGTGGGTCATGACCATGGTTTATTATTTTCTCAATATCTGAAAGGGTTAAATAGATAAATCTACCCCGACAACAATCAAGGCAGAATTTACACTCAAAGTTTACGTCCCTTGTTAATGGTCTTGGTTTGAACCGCACTTTTTAACCCTCATGAAAAGCTATCCTCAAAACTTTTAAATCTCTCGGAATAAAAGTAGAAATATGAAAGCACGTTCTGTTGTAGTAGTCTTTTTAGTAACTTTCATAGTCATGTGCATCAGTCCTTCATATACATTCGATAAGTTCCAATTTTCAAAAACAGACAATGCTAAGCTCCTTTTTGAAAGAAGCAAGGAATTTATCTGGGGTAATAGCAGTATTTCTTTAGAGATAACTTTTGATGGTTGGAATGCAATCATCAGTGGGATTCAAGAGGTTGAGCTCTCTTTAACATCTCCGACTCTTGTTACCTTCTTCTTCGAAAACTCCTCTATTCTGAATGTGAACATTAAGAAAATCGAGGTCTACGGTGCAAAAGCAACCATGGAAGCGTTTTATGATGGAAGATACGGCCTTTTGCTGCTCAATGTGAGCCCCAATAAAAGTAGACAAAAGATTAGGATTTTCTATACTTCGCATTATCAGCCTTTATTGGACGTATATATGAGAGATCTAATTGAGTGGCACTTGAAATCTACTAAAGACTACTTCTACATTCCCCCTGAGGCTTATATGTTACTTTCAAAGCTGAAGGGAAACTTCACAATCAACGTGGAATCTTACCCAGCGAACTATATGCTTGCTGGTATTTTAAAGCTCCCAAACAACAAATACAAGCCACTTCTTCCAGAAAGGGGTACTTTTTACGCTAATGGTGGAAGATTTTACATCCTTCTTGGAAGATGGGATATTTACAAGAAGAACATCGTGATTGATGGAAAAAATGTAAATGTGGTGGCTCTTACTGATGAGGGAGAATGGACTGTTGATGAGCTTGCAAAAATTCTTAAAATATATTCCTCTCGTCTTATTCCATATCCATACGATGAGTTCATTTACATAAGGATCAAAGGGCATAGAAGTGAAACCGAGGGATTTGGACTCTATGAAGGAGCAGTGGGGACACAGTTTAAGAGTGTTATCCCCCATGAGGCTGCTCACAATTGGTTCGGAATTTATGCAGAGCTTGGACTTTTGGATGAGTCCTTCGCAACATACACTTCCTCCTTTTACAACATGACATCTGAGCAACTGGACTATTGGGAGGGAATATGCCTCAGCTCAAGGGATTGGACCCCAATAGTTGATATTAACGCTGTTACAAGAAAGCACCAAACCAATCTCTATCAGAGGGGTGGCTTTATTCTCCGATCTCTCCAGTTTGTTGTTGGAGACGAAATATTCTTCGAAGGGCTTAGAGAACTCCTTAAGATCTGCCACGTTAGAGATTGCACTCAAACTGAAGAAACACTAAACTTGATCAAGGAAATCTATGAAAATCTGACTGAGCAGAATTTGGACTGGTTCTTCAAGGAGTGGTTCTATACAGCAGATTATCCAAACTTCACAGTCTCCAGCTTGAAAATCACCCAAAATAGTGGTTATTATACTCTAATACTTAACATCACCGAAGAAAACGGCTTTGCAATGCCTCTGGAAGTGAGAATTGTAACATTGGCGGAGAACATAACGAAGAGAATCCTTGTGAATGGCTCATCTTTTCTGGAGGTTAAAACCAAGGAGAGACCCATAATGATAATTTTAGACCCCAATGACTGGATGGCTAATATTAATGGCTCCTCTTATAGAATTAACTGGGAAAAACTCACATTTGAGAAAATCGAGAAAAAAGAAAGGGAAATTAATGGAGTTAAAATAGTCATAAACTGAATTAGGTATTCAAGTGTCCATCGAATTCTCTGCTTTTTGTGAAGTTGGCATATCCCTTTTTATCAAGTCTCTTACTTACATAGGGCCCATCCTTGCGGTAGCCGAACTTTCTGTAGTACCCCCTAACACCAACACCACTTATGATAAGCATTTTCTTTCTGTCAAATTCTTCAAAGGCTATTCTCTCCGCCTCAGCTAAAAGTTCCTTTCCATATCCCCTGTGTTGCCATTCATATTTTGGTCTTCCTCCTATTGGCACAAGCGGTCCATAGACATGGAGTTCTCTGACTATTGCAGATGGGCAACAATTAATTTCTTTTCTATGGGCCTTTTCACTTGGAATTCTAAGCCTTATGAAACCAATTAATATGTCGTTCTTCACATCTTCAAAGCTCAGGAATATCTCGTGACCTTCACTTGCCTCATAATCCTCTCTCAAAAGTTTGATGTGTTCCACTTCAGGCTCTATTCCAAACTTCTGCATCACATGACCAACTTCTCTAAAGCGAATCTCTCTGGGTCTTATTCCTCTTTTCACAAGTTCGTTAAACACAAGTTGGCCCAAATTGGAATGCTTTACTCCGGCTTCCACGAGTTGTACGGGTATATCTCTCTGAATTCTCATAATCCTGACCCACTTTGGAAGGAGTTTATAAACTTCAACTAGGAGCTCTACGGCTTCTTCAGTTGTATAAGGTCTGTATTTGCCTTCTTTATACCATTTATAGAGGAGAGTATCTCTTGTAACCAGAGTAGGGTAAATCTTGAGCATATCTGGCCTAAACCGATCGTCTTTAAATATAATCTTAAATGACTCCAGATCTCGTTCAAAACTACTTCCCGGCAGGCCAGGCATCATATGGTAGTTGATTTTAAGGCCAGCGTCTTTGAGTAGCTGAGTTGCTTTAATTGTCTCCTCAACGGTGTGACCTCTCTTAACTCTCTCATAGATGAAATTGAAAACCGTCTGAACTCCAAGTTCAACTCTTGTGGTACCGAGTTTGAGCATCCTGTCAATGTGTTTCTCCATAGCCCAATCGGGCCTAGTTTCTATTGTCAATCCAACCATTCTAACCTTTGCCTTTTCATTTTTCCTCTGCTCCTCTTCGAGATAGTAGTAAGGTTTCTTGTGTGTTCTTTCCCAGGCTGCTTTAAAGAGTGGATCTTTATCAATATCTCCAAAGAGAACTGCCTTCCTTATCTTTTCCTCAAGGTTTTCAATGTCTTTGAAATGTGGAAAGTCATTCATAGCTTTGAAGGCCTCTTTAATGAACCATTCCTGGTAATCTAGATCAACTGCAGGGAAGGTTCCTCCCTGAATTATGACTTCTACTTTATCGATATCGTGACCTATATCGTAGAGTTGCTTGAGGCGATTTATCATTATGAGATAAGGATGGTAAACATTTTGGAGAGCTCTAAGAGCAGAGGGCTCTTTTCCGGTATAACTTTGAGGAGAACCTTCACTTGGCCCTCCCGGGCAATAGATACATCTACCATGGGGACAGGGGAAGGGTTTAGTCATCATAGCAACAACGGCCACACCGCTTATTGTACGAGTTGGTTTCTTTTTGAGGAAGTCCTTGAACTTTTCCCTATCCTCTTTATTCATCACTCTAAGAATGTCCGAATTAGTTGGAAGTTTGCTTAGATGGTATTTTCTCGCGATTTTTACCTTAAATTTGTTAAGCTCGTTCCTATCTTTAATCTCACCACTTATTAAGACCTTTGCAATTTCCTCACAGGCTTTTTGATATTTCTCTTCCATGCTTCTCACCTTGCAGCTCACTTAGGAAAAAAGTGGGAAGCTTAAAAGTTTTTGTGCAATAAAATAAAGGGAAGAAAAGTGCCTCAAAAGAGCAGTCCTACAAGATATGGTGCAGCAACTAGCACCATGAAGAGTATTCCAATTGAGACACCGTTTCTAACAAATGTCGCTGAGATAAGGCCCACTAGGATTGAACCAAAGATTCCTGCAATTCCTGCGTCATTGTATGCTAACACCAGTACTATTGCTAAGAATGTAGCATACAATGCTTCTGCGGGCACTTTTTTGAAGACAAACCTAGTTAATTGCTTTGAGTATTTGATCAATATGAAGTATGCTAGAAATGCGGCAAATATAGTTGCATAAATTGTTACAAGCATTATGGTTGGGGTTGAATACCTCTGGAGTAAGACATCTCTTGGTGTGGCTCCTCCAAATGCTGCGAGTTCAGCAAAGAATGGATGTGCTGGACCAGCAGACATTGGACCAGTGGGCACTCCTAGTGCTATAAGTGGTATCAACGTTCCTCCAATGTAAGTAGCATTCTTTATAGCGTCTCTCACTGCATATGCCATGAGAGATCCCTTGAGCTCGTCTTTTTGGCTTTCCTTTGTGAGATCTCCGAAGAGAACCGTTAATCCAACGGGGCTCATGAAAGTTGCTAGGATGCCACTTAATCCAGCCAAGACTGAAGAAAGGGTAACCTCCGCTTTTGTGAGATGGTGAAGGGGATTTAGTGAAATCTTTCCAGTCTTTACGAGTTTAATCCGTGCGTAATCCTCACGCTTTAGGCGGTGGTTACTTGGAGAGATTAGGGTTAAAAGCTCATAGAGTATTGGGCCTATAGTAATAGCCAAGAAGATACTTATGAAGGCTGATTGTCCGTATAGTCCTCTGAGGCCTTGAATAAGCATTGCAAAGGGGAATATTGCCAGCAGCGCAAGTATTTTGGCTTTTGACATTATTGCCAATAACAATATTCCTGCGACAATCAAATATACCCATCCAGGCCAGTTTAAAGGCCCTGCTGGATTTTTAAGCAACTCGCCTAGTGGAGCCAGGTAAAAAGACAATGGTAACGTTATTGCTATAGCCACCACAGTTCCAATAACGCTTGCGGTAATACCCTTCCTTAAAATAATTTCTGAGTATCCATATTTTCTGGCCACCAATGCATCTGGAACCTGTGGTACGGCCATAACTCCACCGGGAATTGCAGCAAGTGCAGTAGGGACAGCATCTGCGGCTTTAAATGCTACTATTGTCCCCATAAACCACGCAAGAACGAGTAATGGATCAAACCCTGCTGCAAGAAATGCTAAAGTTATGGGAGCAATTGTGGCAGTTTCGTCGGTTCCGGGTATCATTCCAATTATTATATATAGTAGAACTGAGAATGTTGTTAGAAAAGTAGCTTGGATTAAAAGGGTTGCAATCTCCATTTTACTCCTCCTCCACGATCCTTTTTGGCTCAATAGTGGCTGTTGATATTATGAACCCTAAAAATGCTCCAAGAGCACTCAAAGTAACTCTTAAGGCGTTTAACAAGTCCTCTCTTCCAAGCATTTTGACTATTTGGGGAGCACTAAAGTACATTAAAAATGCTAATATGCTTGTAATTAAAAATGCTTTTAGAAAGTCGTGTTCTGCTATAACTTCTCCGAAAATTTCGTATAGGTTTTGTCCTACTTTGCCCATAGTGGTTTCACCAAATAGCAACTTTTACGTTTCTGTATTTAAAATTTTCGGCTATAGTTGGTAGATTTTTAGATAATTGTCGAGTATTATGAAAAACATTTAAACATGTTAAAAGCAATTATTAAGAGGTGAAGAAAAATGGTAATCAGAGATGAGATTGTGACATTCCTTGATGCATACCTAGATATAAATGCCTTTTCTGACAAATCTCGCAACGGATTGCAGATAGAAGGAAAAGAAGAGGTAGAGAAAGTGGCTTTTGCTGTTGACGCATGCAGGGATACCTTTGTGAAGGCTAAGGCTCTAGGAGCAGACATGCTGATAGTTCATCACGGCTTAATATGGGGTGGGATAGATTACGTTAGGGGGCTGGTGCAGAGAAGGCTTAAATTTCTTCTTGAGAATGGAATAAATCTTTATGCAGCCCACCTGCCATTAGATGTCCATCCAGAGGTTGGCAATAACGCCCAGCTTTTGAAGCTTTTGGACTTGGAGCCCAAAGAATCCTTCGGAGAGTACAATGGCTTAAGCATTGGGTACATGGCGGAGTTTAAGGAGCCAAAGCCTCTTCCTTTAATAGCTCAAATTCTTGTAGAGAAATTGAAGATAGATTATGTAAAGGCTTATGAATTTGGGGTTGAGGAAATAAAAACTGTTGCCGTTGTGAGTGGTCGAGGAGGCTTTGCTATACCTGAGGCTATTGAAAAGAAAGTGGATCTCTTCATAACAGGTGAATTTTTACACGATGATTACCATAAGGCCAAAGAAGGAAGGCTCAGCGTTATTGCCGCTGGACACTATGCAACTGAAACCCTTGGGGTTAAGGCCCTTATGCCCCTCTTAAGAGAGAAATTTGAGGTTAAAACTGTGTTTATTGATAATCCCACGGGATTATAGTGATTTTAAAAATTCTTTTAGTTTTTTTCCAATCTCTTTAGGATGAACAACTTCAATTTCTACTCCAAGTTCCTCTATAAAGCTTCCAACCCAGCTATTTTTTAAGGGTTTATTGTTGAAAGGATATACGATCCAAAGCCTGTTGAACCCGTCTCTATGGGCTTTTATTGCGTTGTAAAGAACTCTCTGTTTTATCCATTTATAGGAATTTTCAAATTCAATTGCTAGGATTTTTTCGTTTTCTTTCAGAATAGCTAAATCTATTCGAGCACCATCTCTCGTGAAGAGCTCCTTTACGGCCTTAAATCCCATCATTTCTGAGATTTCAATTATCTCATTGGTGAGAGCTTTTATCTTAATTTTAAAACCCTCCAAAAAGTTAAAAATTAAAGAGCTTTTTTAAGCTCTTCTATGGCTTCTTTAGCCTTTAGAATGTTCTTTATCTTCCCCTGGGCGAGATCCTTCTTACCTCCGCCGCCTCCACCAGCGACTTTGGTGATTATTCTTATCAAATCACCAGCTTTATGCGGTACATCGTCTCCAACGCTGATCACAACTGCGTTTGTGTCTTCGCTTATTAATGCTACAATACGGCTTGCTTTCTTGAGTTTGAGTGCTGCTTCCCTTAAGTGATTTATTTCTCCTTCTACTATCTCTCCAATGAACTCTACTTCTCCAATTTTCTCCACTCTGCTCTCGAGTTCATAGACTAAAAGCTTTGCAAGCTCTTTGTTAAGCTTTTCTACTTCTTTTCTCGCTTGTTTCCATTCTTCAAAGAATCTTTCGGCAGTTTCGGGTAATTTTTCCGGTGGTACTCTAAAGACTTCGCTTGTTTTGCGTAAAATCTCCCTTTCTTCTTGCCATTCTTTAATAGCAGCCTCACCACATGCGAATATTATTCTCTCAACACCATCTTGGATTCTTTCTGTTCTTAAGATTTTTATTGGCCCAATTAGGCCTGTACTTGATAAGTGAGTACCACCACATGCTTGAACATCCCAGTCTTTGATATTAAGTACTCTAATTATTCTTCCGGGTACCACACCACCCTGGTAGAGCCTGAAACCATATCTTTGTTCTGCTTCTGTTCTTGGAAGCCACTCCCATTTTACCTCTCTGTCTTCCATAACAATCTTGTTTGCTAGAAGTTCTATTTTCTTAAGTTCCTCCTCGCTGATACGCTTGTAGTGAGCTATGTCTAATCTTGCCCAGTCAGTGGTTAACTGGGAACCGGCCTGCCATACGTGTTTCCCGAGAACCCTAACCAAGGCACCCATAAGAACGTGGGTTCCGGTGTGGTGTCTCATATGTTGTATTCTTCTTTGCCAGTCAATCTTTCCATGTACGAGTTCGCCTTCTTTGAATTTCTCTGGGTTCTTGACCTTGTGCAGTATTACTTTTCCTATCTTTTGAACGTCTATGACTTCAATGCCATTCAACTCTCCCAAATCGCACGGTTGTCCACCGCCTTCGGGATAGAACGCTGTGGCATCTAGGACAACCCAATTTTCAATCACTTTGAGGACTTTTGCGTCAAATTCTTTCATAAATGGGTCTTCGTAATAGAGCGTTCTTGTGTCTGGTAAATTCTGAACAAGTTCAAAATCTACTATCTTTTGTTCTCCCTCTTCTTTTTTGGCAGTCTTCTCGGCCTCTTTTGCAATTAGGCTGTAGAAGTTATCTGGAACATGAACCCTCATACCCTCTTTTTCGGCTATTTCTTTTACAATCTCGGGAGTTAATCCATGGCTTTCATAGAAGAGCATGAGTTTATCAAGTGGAAGTTCTCCAATGCCCTGTTTTTTGAGTTTGTCTATTTCTCTCTTGACAAGTCCACTTCCTCTTTCTAAAGTTTCGGCATACTTCTTTTCCTCAACATTCACCATGTCTAGGATGACATCCTCCATCTCTTTGAATTCTGGGAATGTCTTGTGGAGTTCTTTTATGTGCAATGCCATTATTTCACTGAGGGGGATTTCTAAACCAAGCTCTCTGAGGTGTCTTATACTCTTTCTTATGAGAAGTCTTGCCAGATAACCGGCTTTTACATTTGATGGAACAACCCCATCGGCCAACATGAAGGTGAGAGCTTTTGTATGGTCTGCTATTGCATAAATAAGCTCGTATGGTCTAACGAGTTTTGTAAGTTCGTCTGGAGCAATTTCAACCTTTTTAGCAACAGTTTCTCTCAATACTCTCAGGTCGCCCATATCTTCTATGTCAAACATTCCAGCAAGGCGGGAGTTCTCCATTAGGATTCTATCATCTATCTTCTCTATTCCTGCCAGTCTCTTGAGCGGCTCAACCACATATCCAAGAACGGCATCGTAGGCAGTTGGTGTCCCTTGGCTCATCCATACGAGCCTCTCCAGACCGTAACCAGTGTCAACTACCCTTGTATCCATGGGGATGTATTTGTCTCCTTTTATCTCCACTATTTGAGATGGATCTGCATCAGGTGGGGCTAATTTATATTGCATGAAAACGAGGGTTGCTACCTCTAGGCCACGGTAAAGCACTTCGAAAGCTGGTCCGGCATTCCCTCCTCCGGCCCATGGATTTTCTTTGAAAGTTATATCCTCTCCTTTCATACCTAAATCTTTAGTAAAGAACTCATAAGCGTACTCAACAGTTTCATCCATCCAGTATATCGGTTTTCCAGGATAGTTGAAAGTGTGATGTGCCATCATTTCGAAAATTGTGAAGTGTCTTCCAGTAATACCCACATTGTCAATATCAGTGAATCTAATTGAGGGTTGTGAAATAGTTAAGGGGTTTGCTGGGGGCTCGGCTTCTCCGCTTATAACCCATGGTTGGAAGTCCATAATGCTTGCACCAACTAGAAGAACATCATCTCTCCATCTAGGGAGCACTGGATAACGTTTTACTCTTCCATGTCCGTTTCTCTCAAAAAAGCCTAGAAATGCCTCTCTCATCTCATCTAGAGTATATTTCTTTGGAATTCCTGGATTTCCGATGAACTCGTACTCATCACAGGGTGGGTCTCCACATGTCTCTCTATCTGGATCTAGAGTCCAGAATGGTTTCCCACATACTTTACACGTTTTTCTTATCCATCCTTCCTCTTTGAACATCCTAGTACTCATGTCCATGATTATCACCATTTCTAATTCTAACCTAAAAGTTGTGCTTTATGTTAAAAAGCCTTTGTCTGAATGAAGCTTCATAACTTTGGAGTAAAGATGAAAAATACGCTATTTGTCAACTTCTATATCTTTGAATTCGTCCTCGTCAATTACTACAAAGGGTATTTTCATCTTCTTGAGCATTTCAATGAGCTGGTTGTGTGTCTTTTCTAGTCTTTCTATTTTGTGCCTTAAGCTTTGGTTCTCAATGTAAAGACTAGTTGCTTCTTCTGTTTTCATGTTGAGTTGGGTCTTTAACTCAATTATTTCTTCTTCAAGTTCAATAATAGAACGTTCAAGTCTTTCTATTTCCCGATAGAGGTCCTTACAGAGGATTCTTTTTATCATTACGGTCAGCCCCGCGAAACTTCCTCATCACTCAGGGGGCTCCAGACTCATCATTCCGATTTTACATTAATTCTTATGTTTCTTGGGTCTTTTAATTTTTTGTTTATTTCTTCAATCAGAATTTTTATTCTTCTTTCCACGATTTCCGGTACTTTGGAGTTTAGATCCTTCAAAATCGTCGTCAATTCCCATAATCTTTCCGTTTCATCTGATGGTATAGTATCGATAATGATTTCTATGATTCCTAATGTCCATATTGCAGTTTTCTTTTTTGTAAGTAATCTAGGCAAATATTTTAATATCAATTCCCATGCATTCTTGTCCCATTTGTTTTTTAGATAATACTTAAAGAAAATTAGAGCTCTCATTCTGTGCTTGTCTTCTAAAAACAAGAATTTGGCGATATCATTTATATTTTCTTGTGAATTTGGGAGGATACTTAATATTTTTGCAAGAATTTTTGCAGTTTTATCTACCACCCATTCATTATTTGTGGAGGAGAAAATTCTAAGCAGTTCAGGAACAAAAAGTTTAAACTCCTCCACGTTCTGAGAATTTATCTCATTAGAAAGTTCATAAAGCTCCCAGAGAGCATCTATAATTTCTGCACGATCACTGCTCCTTAATTTTGTCATGAGGTTTGAAAGATCTTTTTTCATTTTGTTCAATTCAAATTTGCTATCTGCATTCCCATCATTTTCAACTGTCTTTTTTCTGATTGTTAGATAGCTTAAACGGGGTATATAAATTGTTTTTTCTGTTAGGTCAGGGTGGATATTAAGGTACTTGGGCCCACTCACTAATCTGAGGAGACCTTCAATCCCTTTTTCTTTTTCTCTTTTGTTTTCTTTTATCTTCTGAGAAACCCATTTGATAATATCTTCATTCCCTATTATCCCAGCTAAAGTCATGGCATCTTCATACCTTTCTTCTTGAATTAAGTCCTCCAGTACTCTAAATGATTCGTTTATTCTCATACGATAGTATTCACGGATAACCTCAATGAGATAATTGATAGTTCTTTTCAGTTCGCTTCTTATAAGCCAGCTTCCAGATTTTTCAATTTCTTTCATGGCTTTTATCCATGCAAAGGATCTTTTGATGATCTCACCTGAATCCTGGTATCTTGTTGCAATCTCCTTGATAAGTTCAAGTGTAACTTCCACCACAGTTTCATCGTCACTCTCTAATAGACTGGGGATCTTTGATAAAATCCCTTCCAGAATTTCTGTTGATCTGATATCTCTAGTAGAATTCAAAAACCTCCAGAGGCCCCATGTTCCCAAGACTCGTACTCTATCGTCTCTTGAGAGTGTCATTTCAGTAAGGTAGTTTAAAATAGACGGATGGGGTTTTATGAACTTTAAAGCTTTGAATGTATTTACAAGCTGTAGGAATACAAAATCATTCTCTAGTATGCGTGGAATGCTAATTGTTTCAAAAATTTTTAAGGAAGCGTTAGCTGATAGTGATATTCCCTTTATTAGTGATTCCAGCACTCTCAGGGTTAGTTCTTGGATTCTTTGATTTTCATCAAAGAGATTTTCTAGCAGTATCTCCAAACCTTCTTCTAAAAATCTCTTTCGTTGTTCTATATCCGTAAGTTTAATCTTTTCATTCAATATCTGAAGTGTTCTGATTTTTGTGGGGAGATCTCCTTCTTTAATTCGCTCTAATAATTTATTTAAAGTCTCTTTGTCTATTCCTTTTTGAATAATTTCTTGAGTAGGTGAAGGCTGTTCTTTTATTATATAATCATTTTTGAAGAGCCCACTCATTCCACACCCCTTCGGACTCAGGGGGCATAATATTCAGGTCTTCTATCTTTAAATAGATCGTTAAATTCATTTAATTTTTTATTTCTGGCTTCTTCAACGTTTATTTCGACGACACCAACTTCTTCCTTATCTTCACTTGCTCTAAGTAAAATTTCAGCTTTTGGTGAGTTTATCTGACTCATTCCTATGAATCTCAATCCTCTCTCTTCTCCAATTCTGTTTGCGGTTATGCTGAATACCCTGTTCTCGAGGCTCCTTATTGGCATGGCCCTGGGCGCATATGGGAGAACAAGGTTAGCTGGATGTGTTACAATGTCAGCTCCCTTTAGTGCGAGGGTTCTCATGGCCTCAGGGAAAATCCAATCAAAACAAATCATTATTCCAACTTTAGCAATTCCAATATTAAATACATGAAATCCAAGATTGCCTGGTTCAAAAAAGAGTTTTTCTCTGTAAAAAAGATGGATTTTTCTGTATTTTCCAATGTAGCCTCCTCCAAGGGGCCCTACCATAACGGCAGAATTGTAAAGTTTTCCCTTTTCATCTTTCTCTGCAGTGCCGGCTACGATGAACATTTCATGTTCTTTTGCCTGTTCGACTAAAAATTGGGTTGTTTCACCATCCGGGATTTGCTGAGCTATTTCCATAACCTCATCTTTTGTCTCAAAGTTATATCCTGTGTCAAAGAGTTCTGGTAGCACAATAAGCTTAACATTCTGTTTTGCAGCTTCTTTAAGCAGTTTCTCTGCCTTGCTTAAGTTGGCATCTAGGTCTAAAAGTTTTGGTTTCATCTGAATGAAGCCTACTTTCATTTTCTCCCCCACAATTATTTAGGTTTATAAACAGTTAATAATTTATCGGGAGTCCAGGGAGAAAGTGGAGGGGATAGTTACGAAAACAAAATTTTAAGATCTTTTAGTGGCTTTAACATGGTTGACAACTCTTTATAAGTATAAATCAATATTGTGTGTATCACAAAGATGTTAAGGGGAGTTTTTGTTTCTATTTATCGATTATCAACTGTTTTCGTGGCTGTAGTATATCCAAAATAAGGGAAAAGTTCTGATTGGCCAAAATCGTTATTTATCTCCTTTATTTTGTCTTTTTTATTTTTGCTATACTCTGGTATCTTTTGATGGAAAAGCTTAAAAACCAAGCAAAGCGAGGATACTCTGGAACGATCATAGAGGTGATCATCATGAAGAGGAGACCAAGGAAATGGAAAAAGAAAGGAAGAATGAGGTGGAAATGGATTAAAAAGAGAATTAGGAGACTCAAGAGGCAGAGAAAGAAGGAGAGAGGATTGATCTGATCTTTCTTCCTTTGCCTTATCACTTCTATTTTTAAGTGATGCGTATGGAACCATTTTCTCTTTATGATGAGCTTTCTCTTGAACTTAACACTTCCTTTGGGAAAGTTCTTGTTTTAGGTGATCCTCACATAGCATTTGAGCTTTCTAGAGGTTTAAGGGTGAGAACTTGGTTTGAAAAGACCCTTGCAGAGTTTGTAAAGTCAAAAAGACCGGATTTGCTTATTGTTCTTGGAGATGTTAAAGAGCCTATTGGATTGGGAACTTTCACTAAAAAGCTGTTAATGGAGTTCTTTTCTGAGCTTAGTGAGTTTAGGATTGTTATTACAAAGGGAAACCACGATGGGAAGATAGAAGAAATAACAGCACAGTTTGAGAACATAAACGTTGTGGACTATTTTATTTTGGATAACATGCTTTTTCTTCATGGGCACCAGTCCCTTCCAAAAGTTGAATTCGAAAGAGCGATTTTAGGTCATATTCATCCTGCAGTTAGTGTAAAGATTGGGAATAGAACTAAAAAGGCCAAATGTTTTTTTAAAATTGGTAACTTCTTAATTCTCCCTACAGTAAATCCATACATAGAGGGGTTTGATGTAAGGGAAGGGATAAAAATGGTACCCTTTTTAAAGAGATCTTCAGAGGGGGAGGCTTATCTTCCAGATGGCACGTACCTTGGAGTAATTGAACTAGACCCGAAACCTTAAAATATTATGAAGA
This sequence comes from Thermococcus sp. EP1, assembly GCF_001317345.1. Taxonomy (NCBI): domain Archaea; kingdom Methanobacteriati; phylum Methanobacteriota; class Thermococci; order Thermococcales; family Thermococcaceae; genus Thermococcus; species Thermococcus sp. EP1. Next base: position 413,810 of record NZ_JXCG01000001.1, read on the forward strand.
TAAATTTTCATAGGTGTGAGGCAAAGATGGGAGAGATTTATGATAAACTGGAAGGGCTCCTAAGAAGCTTAGGTTTTAAAAAGAATGAACTTAGGATATACCGTCTTCTTCTTGAGAAAAACAGTTCTATGAGAGTTACAGAAATAAAAGAAGAGCTGGGAATAAGTGAAAGAAGTGTTAGGGAGCACGTGCTTAATCTCTATAGGCGTGGAGTTCTTAAAAGAGAGCTTATAGAGAGAGGTTGGCTTGGTTATGCTTACTCCGCAGTTTCTCCATCAGAACTCTTGGCAAAACTTAGGGAGAACGTTGTGAAGAAAATAAATGAAATTGAAAAGGAACTAAAAAGAGACAATGTCGAGTGATTTCAATATTTCAAGGGCCTTCTCAAGTTTTTCTCGGTCTATCTCTCCAAATTCTTCTTTCAACACATTGTAGGTTTCCTCTTTTGATAGCATTTCTCCAAGCATTAAGAGTTCGTGGAGGAGGATTCCTATTTTTCTATCTTCGAGTATTTTAGCCAATTCCGTTCCTTTCTTTTCGTCTAACTGTCGGATGGAACGTGGGGAGATTACTCCTTTTCTTTGCCACTTTAACCAGGGATTCGATTTCAATTCATGCCCTAAGTTTATTCCTAAAAAGTCTGAATCTCTGTTTAATCCATTCATGACGAGTTTCTCGGCAACTTCAAGATCTTTTTCCATATTCAGCTCCCCTAGGTATTTCATGGTATATGCTCTTGCAAAGCGTTTGAGTTGCTTGATCTCTCCTTTAGAAAGTGCTAATGAAGTTGCTAGAACGGCTTTTCCAATAATTTCGAGGCTCTCTTTACTAATTTTCTCAATGGTATCTTCACTTGAATGGTAAAACTTATCGGGCCATGTTATAGGCATCACGCTTGGAATCCCAAAAAAGTTGAAGACATCATGATCGCTTCCCATCTCGTAGGAATAGCTTTTCACTTTCATCTTTGGTAATGGACTTCCACCAAAACTTTCTCCTCCGGAGTTTGCCAAGTTAATGAAGTATTCCAGTAGTCCTGATATTATAGAAAATCGCGAAAGAGGTGTTTTTATTACCATTATAGTTGATCCAGATCTGTCTTCGCTACCACCAACCATGTCTAGATTTATCACTGCATAATACTCTTCGAGATGGGCCCAATTTTCTATAAAGGCCTGGGTACCATAGTGCTCTGGAATCCAGAGAAATGCAAATCCAAACCTGAAGGAGTTGTTGTAAAACTCTTTGAGAACTCTGGCTAGCTCTATTAACATGGCCGCGCCACTTGCATTATCATTTGCTCCGGGTTTTGGGTGGCACATGTGTGCCGTAAAGAGAATGTAGGGAGGACTTCCTATTTTAGCATATACAAGGGGCAAGGTTTGTTTCTCTGAGATGACACTCTCAACTTTGAGTTTCACTTTTATTTTTTCCCCTTTTTTGAGTTTTTGAATAATCTTGTTTGCAATTTTTTCACTTAGAGTAACTGCCGGTATTTTTGCCCACTCTAAATCATTCTTGGTCAAAAATAGCCCTATATATGGGAATGCTTTTCCGGTCCCTTTTTTGTATGCTATGAATCCTATGGCACCATTTTCGTTAGCTTTTTTATAATTTTCATACCATTTTTCTCCAATAAGGACTACTTTTCCTTTTACTTCTTTCCAATCTTCTTCTTTATCGATTGCTGTAACTTCACCTTCAACGTCGCCTGGTGGTGAATGAGCCATTACAACCAGAGGAGTTTTTGATGTGGTTATCCGTTCATTATCAATCTCTATCTCTCCATAAACGAGATCCCATGGGATCGGTGAGGCTAAGGTTAAATGCCATTTTTTCCCATCGTAAACTTCTTCTAAGAGTTCGGCTTTAAGGCCATTTATTCTGAGTTCTTCCAAAATATATCTTGCAGCCTCAACGAGCTCTTTAGAGCCTTGGATTCTGTGAAATTTGCTGATTTCTCCAATATAATTCATGACATTTTCCACATCAAAAACATCGCTTTCTTTCAAAAACTCCCTCATTCACAACACCAGATAAAATGAGTTAGAAAAAGCAATAAAGTTTACTATTCAGATCCTTTTCTTGGCTCTAGAGAAATAACCTTGCAAAAGATAGATTCAATTTGAGGATATGCTTGTTGGGGGCGATGAAGAAATCACTCTTCTCCGCCGAGCATCTTGGGTAAGGAGAGCATTTTTGGGGCTTCTAGGGACTTTATGAGTTTTAGTATCTCAGGGGGTTCCATTATTTTTGGTGTTTTTGCAAATGCTTGGTACTCTTCTTCAATTTCTTCTTTTTCTTTGGTTTTAGTGGCTTCTTTTGTACTCTCGGGAATGATCTCAGATTCTAATTTGCTGAGTCCGAGTTCTATTTCTTTTAATCTTCTGGCCTTTCCGTCTTCTATGCCCTTTTCATACGCTGTCCTTACTTCATTATATATGCCAAAGAGCTTTGCCTTTTCGTAGATCTCTCCTTTTTTCTTGGAGACCCAGGAGACCCATTCTGTATGCCCCTTATATCCAACAAAGTATCCAAACCTATAAGCCTCTTTTATAAGTTCTTGCCTTTTGGTTGCCTTTTCACTCATCTTAGTCACCAGGGTGCTTCATTATACACCTCTATGCCATTTTCCGTGATTTTTATTTTCTTCAAATTATTGTCATGTGAGGTTCCTCTCATTTTTAGTATTTGAAGTGCTCTTATCATGTTATACTGTCGCATAAAATGATGCATCATTATCACTCCACTGGCCACGTAGTAGTCATCTGTGTATTTTTCAGATTCCATCATCTCTGTTATTATGATTGCCGTTATTTCCATGGTAGAAAGCAGTTTTATTAACCTCACAACCTCTTTTCTTTTATTTTCAGGATCTTGTACCATGAATTCTAATGGAGTAAAGGAATCTATAACAACTCTTTTTGCATTTTCATGCAATATGATACTTTTTATTTCCTCTAAAATCTCTGCCCACGTTGGTTTTTTGCTTCCTTGGGTTAAAACGGCTCCTAAGTCATATATCACAATCCTTTTGCTTCGAATGTGGGACAGAAGGTTGAACCTATAATAGAGCATATCTTGGATTATAGTCTTGGGGTCATCAACTAGGGAAATATAAATTCCCTTTTCCCCGTTCTTAGCTCCTTCAACTAGAAACTGAATTCCCAAGGTGGTTTTACCACTACCTGGGGGCCCGGTAACAACGTAGACTCTGCCGGGGATAAGCCCTCCACCGATGAGACTATCAAGCCCCTTTACTCCAGTAGAGACGCGGGTATATATTGGGAGTGATTTATTTTCCATCATGTTCTCCTCCATTTGTATTTTGGCGCGGAAATATTTATTCTTTTCTTTTTCTTTGAGGATAGGCAGATCATCCCCATGTAATATTTCGATTGAAGATAAACCGTACTATAAAAGAGAACCCAATCCCGATGAGGTTTGCAATTAGATAGTGGAGCCCCATGTAAAGGAGAATTAAGTAAATAGCCCATTGTACTAGAGCTCCAGTGAGAGCAGCAAGATGGAAGTTTAGGAGTCTTAAGTGAAAAGGTTTTCTTTTTAAGTCTTTAAACGTCCAGATGTCGTTCCATGTAAAATTGTTGAGTATTGAAAGCTCGGTAGCTGGAAGAACGGCTAGTCTTTTGTCCCAACCTAGGAACTCGACGAAACCTAGTAGTGCTCCCTCATTTACAAAAATCCCACTTAAACCCACAAAAGAGAATTTAATCAATCGATCTATTTCCCCTTCCCACCTCATCAGGCGATAGATGTGCCTTAGGTAGTTAATGATCTGTTTTTGACTTAGCTTGCTTTCTCCGGCTCGTCGCAGGCCAAAGGTGAACGGGATCTCAACGACTCTCTCATATTGTCCTTTTATAAGTATTTCCAGAAGTATTTTGAATCCCACTGGATTTAAATCCGTTTTCGCAATGACGCCCTTTTTGAGAGCAAAGAATCCACTCACTGGATCTTTCACATTTCTTATCTTTGGTAGAGCAACTCTCCCAATCATTATGGCTCCTTTTGATATGAGCTTCCTCCACCAGTACCAATTTTCAACTTTCCCACCTTTTGTGTACCTGCTCGCTATGGCAATATCTGCCCCATTTTTAATAGCTTCAATAAGCTTAGGAATGACTTCAGGGGGATGTTGAAGGTCTGCGTCCATAACTATAAATATATCTCCTCTGGCTTCTTTAAATCCTCGTATGACTGCTGAAGATAGGCCTTTTTCTTTTGTTCTTCGTATAACTTTCACGGGATATATTTTTCCGAGAGTTTCTGCTTTTTCCCAAGTTTTATCGGGGGAATCATCATCTACCACTATTATCTCGAATTCATGGTCTCTTAGGGCTCTCGAAATTCTCTCAAAGAGTTCCTCAAGGTTTTCCCGCTCATTGTAAGTTGGTATTATTATGGATATCATAAAAACCCCTCAATTTTATGCGAATATACCTTTATATTGTTTTTTGAAAACCTTACTTTTTTCTTTTAAAAGCCCCGGGCTTTAGGCCGAGGTAGCTCACATTTGTTTGCGTGCTCTTAGAAAAATTTATAACTTGGCCCTTGGAAGTTAGCGCTGGGGGGCCGTGGGGTAGCTTGGCCTATCCTTCCGGCTTCGGGAGCCGGGGACCCGGGTTCAAATCCCGGCGGCCCCACCAGAGGTTTCTGGGTGAGATCATGGCATACCTTGTGATTGAGCATCTTGAGGAAATAAGTGAATGGCTTTGGTTAGAATACTCCCACGTTTCGAAGTGGTGGGGGAACAAGCTTATTTTTACCAATGTGAGGGAAGATGAGAGGGAAAAACTTGCAAAGCTTGGGAGCGTTGTCTCAGAGAGTGTTGTAAGATTTCCTTTTGACCGCTCAAAAATTATTGTTCTCGATCTCCAAGCTGAGGAGGAATTAAAACCTGAGGATATAGAGGAGGACACTATAATAGTAGTCGGCGGAATTCTTGGTGACGCTGTTCCAAAAGGAAGGACAAAAGAATTTATTACATCAAAAATGGAGGGTGTTAAAGTCAGACACATTGGGAAACCTCAGTATTCAATTGATGGCGCCTCAATTGTTGCTAAATTAATAGCAGATGGTAAACGTCTAAAAGAGATAGAATATGAGGAAAATCCAACAATAAGGCTTGATGAATTTAGTGAGATTACCCTCCACTACGCTGTTCCGAAACTTGATGGGAAGCTTTTGCTTACACCTGGATTGATTGAGCTACAAAAGAAAATGCTTGGATTTGATGAGGATATAAGTGATGAAGAACTAGTAGAATTCTTTGAAGGGAAAAGAGAGATTTAGTCTTGTGTTTTAGATTGGAACTAGCCCTTTGTCCATTTCTCACTAACTTGAACTATCTCTCTGCTAACTTTCTCTCTGTCTGCTTTGTCTACAATAAGAAAGATTTCTTGAACACTTCCATCACTCTTTGCTAGAAGCTTTAGGCCGGTGAGCGTTTCTCTAACCACCTTAATCTCAAAACCTCTTGAGTCACTCGAATAAATTCTCCCTGGAATAACTTTTTTAACTCCTTTTAATGCTGAAATCTCCTCGAGGACCTTCTCAATACCCTTGAGTAAATGGTGCTCTCGTTTAACACCTCTTTTGAAGTGCTTTGGCATGCTCTCACCAGGAGCTATGCTTTCTTTCTGACCTTAACAGCAATTCCTCTTCTCGCTTTTATCATTTCTTCTCCACTTAGAACAGCTTTACCAACACCAACCACTTTTTCGTCTCTCACAACACCAACAATATCGTCCGGCCTTATTTTGGCATCAGCCTCGTTCACACCGATAGCAAAAACGTCTCCCCTGAGATCAAAGTCTATCTTCACATAGTAGCTTTTTGTTGCTTCATAAATGCGCTGCATCCCAAAAGGAGTCACACTTATTACTCCATCCTGATATGTCCCAGTTTGATTGTTGTCTACCATGAGACGAAGCATTTTAGATCCAACAATTCTGGCGTTTTCTGGTAAAACAGCTTTTCCTGCTCCGATACCAAAGTAGAAGTCAAAGACTTTTCTTATATTTTCATAGAAGCGATAAGTTTTGTCTTTTTTTCCGCCTTTTGGCTCAAGAGTTATTTCTCTTATTGTTTCCTTTAGGGAACTTAAACTTTCCTTGCTTGTTGTTCCATTTTTAACTTTGGTAAAAACTATTTCTCTTCCACTTATTTCGCTCGCTCTCTCTGCTACTTCTACATAGGCCTCATCCAGATGTGCTATGATGGGAATGTGTTTTGGATATTTTTCGAGGGTTTTAGCTAATAACTCTGCTGCGCTGCTTATTTCTTCCTCACTCCAGTGGCCAGTAACAACAATGTCATATTTAGCCAACCACTCCCATTCTCGTGGCACTACGCCATAGGGTGACGTTAGGATAAGCTCATGTATTCTATAAATCCCGTTTCCAAGAGTTTCTTTAAGTGCTCTTCTATACAAGATGTGACTTCTTGAGTGCGAGTATGGCTTTTTAGCCGAGCAGGGAAATAAAAAGAGTGCTTCTACATTTTCTGGAGGATTAAATCTCTCAACGACCCTTTCTCTCCATCTTATGACCTCTGGTCTGTTCTGAGATGCATCACTTATGAAGTACACGATTTCTTTTTGGATTGGTGTGTATTTTTCCAAATAATCTGGGTGCTCTTTGTCGGCTATCCTTAATATTCCCACGTGAGATTGAGTATAGAAAAAGTTTTCAACAAGATAGCGAAGTTTATTTTCTTCAAGAGCTTTTCTAACCAATTCTATTGTTTCTTTTGCAAATTCCAACGAATTTGCTTCCTCTTTCCATAACATTGGTGAAAATTGAGTAAAACCTTTATTGCGGAAATCGTAGAGTTTTAGAGAACGAGTATCAAAGGCGTCTATTCCCAAATACACGGCTAAAGGGTAAAAGATGGGTTCTAAATCTGCAATAATCATTAGATTTGGGTCTTTTTCTCGGATTAGACGAATTGTTTCTACAAACTTCCGATATTCTCTTATCAGAATTTTAGAATTCCCAAGGTAAAGAGCATCAAAATTTTTTTGAGAGAAAATTTCTTCGAGAAACTCTCCCATGTATCTCGTGTCCCTTACTATAGGGAGGTAGATAGCATTAAATTTTGAATAATCAACATTATAGAGTCTTTTTAAAGCCTTCTCTATTATTTCCCTTGGAGCGTAAAAGCTGAGGGGGATCGAAGGTGCAAGGGTAAAGTCATAGTCTTCAAACTCCTTAGGGTAGAAGTATGAATTGAAAGGAGAGAGTGTAAAATCCACATTAACAAGTGCGGGGGTTCTAAAACTTTTATCTTTAACTCTAACCAGGCCAAGTCTTCCAGGCCCTTCGTGTTTTATGATTTCCATATTTCACACCAAGTTGTATCTCTGCAGGAGCAGTAGCTCATCGAGAGTAAGTTTTTCGCCGCGTTTGAACTTTTCGAGAGCTTCTACGGCTCTTTCAAATGTGGCATCTTTCTTTGATCTCATTTTTGCTACCATTTTATACGCTATAAGCTCTTTGTGTTTCTGGTCAAACTCGAATATCTTTCTTTCTACTTCTCTTAGTTCTCTTCTGATTTCTATCATCTTTTCTCTTAATTCAACGACTTTCTGGTGATATTCATCTGCCTCCTTTTTAATTTCGTCTGCCTGTTGGTATGCCTTAAGCATTTGTTCGTGGAACTGCTGGCTTTGGTTTGCTAGTTTTTGTATTTCCATACCCATGGCCCGTCTAGCTCTCTTTAGACTTTCGATCTTTTTCCTTGTCTCCTGTAATTTCTTGTGGAATCTTTCAGCTTGCTGAAGAATTTCAAGCTCTGTAGCCAAAACTTGGATTTGATCTACTATCTGTTTTTCTCTTTCAGGGGTGGTTGGGTTGGTCTGCAACTCCCATTCTAGCTTTTCTATCCTCTCTTCAATCTTCTCCTTTGGCATCTTAAGTCTTCTAAGTTGTCTGTATTCGTCCCTCTTAGCTCTGTATTCCATGGCCTCTTGATATAGAAGATCAAGCTTGGCATTTATGTCCTCTCTGTTCTTTTTAAGTTCTTGAATTTGTTGGTTAATCTCATCTCTCTTACTCTTATATTCTCTGGCTTTTTCCCTTAGTTGTCTTACTTCGTTATTCTTTTCATCTCTCTTTTGGATCCATATATTTAGCTCTTTTTGAAGCTGGTCTAATCTCTCTTGGATTCCCTTTTTCTCTCTTTCTAAAGCCTCTATTTCGGCTTTTATCCTTTTAATTTCTTCTGGATCTACTTTCACTTGCATGGTCTCTTCCCCTTCCTTCATTTTAGAATAGTTAATCATGATCTCACCCTGATTTAAGCCTCACTAAGTTGAAGTAAAAACCAAATAAAAACTTTTTGGCTAAAATGGGAAATCATTCAATGAAATTGAGAATATTTGTTTAACTTTTCTAAAAGATGAAGGAAATAAAAACAAACCCCTCACTTATTCTTTCCCTTGTTGTTTTACTGGATAAGGCATGAATTCTACAGTCCCCCTTTGCTTAACTGGCTGCTTGTAGAGCTCCATTAATGCGTAAACCTCTTCTGGGACGTTGGTATCTATGTCGAGTCCTAGTTCTTTGGCATGTTCAACGGTGATTGGATAATCATGGGTCCATCTACCCTCCGTTAAAATCTGAGCTAAGTTTTTAGCTTTTTCTTCTCCGTACTTATCTTTTAAGAGGTTGTATATGAAATCTTGGACTTGAGTTATTGCCTTCTTAGCAACATCCGCTAGTATCAAAGTTTGGTCTTCTACCTTTTCTTTTCCTTTCTGCTCTACTGCTCTTATTATACTTGGAGCAGGATATTGACCTAACTGGGGATCAACAGGACCTAAAACGGCGTGAGGATCCATTATAATCTTATCTGCGGCAAGGGCTATTAAAGTTCCACCGCTCATAGCATAGTGAGGTATTATTACCCTCGTCTCAGCTGGATGGTCTTTTAGGGCTTTTGCTATTTGTGTTGCCGCCAAAACCAGTCCTCCTGGTGTATGAAGAATTAAGTCTATGGGTTTATCCTTTGGTGCCATTCTAATAGCCCTAAGTATCTCCTCGCTGTCTTCTATGCTTATGAACTTATAAACTGGAATTCCGAAGAACCCTATACTTTCTTGTCTGTGTATCATCGTGATTATTGTGGAGTTTCTTTTTCTTGCTAGTTTTTCTAGTAGCTTTGTTCTTGCTACTTGTAATTGCCTGTACTGGATTTGTGGCCCCATGAGTAGGAAAAAGAATAGTATCCACCATATCAATGATCCTATGAATCCACTGAATGGATCCATAGAATCACCCCATTTCAGCTTTCTGTAGATTATTATAACCTGAAGTTTTTAAAAACTTTTGGTAAATGAAAATTGAAAATCTCACTTAGTTGCACTTAAATAGTGAAAATAAAGATATAACAAAATTATTTGATGATTTGTGTTCCTGTTTTTCCTTCTAAAGCTTCAACGGCTTTATCTAGGGCTGCTATTATTGCCCTTTCCCCTCCCCATTCGATGAATCTTATTGCTGCTAGAACTTTTGGTCCCATACTTCCTTTCTTAAAGTGCCCTTCTTCATAATACTTTTTCATCTCGTTAACGGTAACCTTCTCAAGCCATTTCTCTTCGGGCTTGCCATAGTGTATGGCTGCACCATTAACATCTGTGAGGATCATAAAAATATCAGCATTAACTTCTTCAGCAAGCTTCTCTCCAGCTAAATCCTTGTCAATGACAGCCTCGACACCCTTGAGTTGCCCATCTTCTTCTATAACAGGTATTCCTCCGCCGCCTGAGGCTATTACTATAAATCCCTTATCAACTAGATCTTGAATTATCGGGGCTTCAATATGGCTGATTGGATCTGGTGATGGTACTACTCTTCTCCATCCTCTTCCAGAGTCCTCTATTACTACCCATCCCTTTTCTTTAGCGAGTTTTTTAGCAGTTTCTTCATCATAGAAGGGTCCGACTGGCTTGCTTGGGTGTTGAAAAGCTGGATCGTTTTTGTCGACAAGGGTTTGAGTGACTATTGTAGCAACGGGCTTATCGATACCTCTTTTCCTTAGTTCGTTCTTTATTGCTTGTTGAATCATGTAACCGATTTGACCTTGACTCATTCCCCCACAAACATCCATGGGTTGAGCTGGAATTCCATGTACGTGCTCTCCGGCATCTTGTTGGAGGAGAAGTGCTCCCACTTGGGGCCCATTACCGTGAGTTATTACAACTTCATACTCGTTATTAAGGATAATATCGACGATTTGCTTTGCAGTCTTTTTAACATTCTCCATTTGCTCTTCATAAGTACCCTTTTGGCCTCTTTGAAGAATAGCGTTCCCACCTAATGCTATGACAACTCTCTTCCTCATTCTTATTCCCTCCGTCACTGGTGCATAAGATTAGACATCAGAGAATTAAAAGGGTTTCTTAGTGTCGCAATGGGTTTTATAGAAAAAAATTTTGAACATTGCTTCAATAATTTTGCAAAAGTAAAGGAAATGCATCAAATCAGTTTCTAAAAGATTTCAAAGGTACCACTCGTTAAAGTTTCCAATTCCCAGACTTTGTAGGGTTTTCATTACTCCTAGGGCGATGCCTTCTACCTCAATGCCCCCTTGGCCTTTATTAGCATCCCCTACAATGTAAACGTTTTCCATCGGAAAGTCCACGTGATTACCTGAGGCAACCCTATTAACAGGGTTTTTATCAAGGTATGTCTGCACCATCAAAATCTCTCCATTCCTTTCAAGCTCTGGGAATAAGTAGTACAGATCTTCAATTCCAAGGTGTTGTTCTCTTTTTATATTTCTGCTTTTTATGGCCTGGTGAGTCATTATGAGAGTGTAACCTTCTTTTGAGAGTTCTGGACTCAAAGCTGAGGGCTCATTGTATCCGTTTATTCTCTCTGTATCTAGTGTAAAGACAACGGTATTTCCAATTTTTGACTTCCCTTTAAGGGCAATGTTGATTTTAATGCCTTCTGCAGGTTTTAAGGAATCAACTCTCCGTAAGTACTCTCTATCAAAGTTCTCCCTTCCAAAGAGTTCCACAGTTTCCTTTATTCCAATGTTTGAAATTAGTATATCGTAGGGATACTCTGATCCATCAGCTGTTATAATTCTCCCTTCTTCCGCTTCAACAACTTTCTTTCTGGTAATTATTTTTCCCCCATTTTCTCTTACAATTCTTGCTAGCTCTTCACTAACTGCCTTGCAACCACCTTTTATGAGGCCTGGTCCACCCCATTTAAGGGTTGCTTTGATTTCTTTGGCTAACTCTATTGCAGGAACTTCTTCTGGAGTCAAACTGATTGCCCATCCAAGGAAGCTCTTTATGAAAAGATAGACAAATTCATTGTCTCCTACTTTCTCCCTTAGCCAATCCCACGAATTAAGGGATGCTTCCTCACCTTTTGGTAGTCTATTGGCTCTTATTTCTGCAAGGAGTTTCATAGCCTTGGCTTTTTCCTTTAGACTCAAGTATTTCCATCCTTTTCTATAGTGGTGGATTCTCCCATCTATAAAGAACTTCCCTTTAGGGTTTGAGTTTACGATCTTAACGTTTGCATTAAGAAGGCTTAACAGATGTGCGAGAGGGCCATCTTCACCATGTGGAATCATGTGCAATGCTCCAGTTGATAATTGAAATCCCTTGTAGTTTAAATTTGTGAATCTACCACCCACAAATGGGGCCTTTTCTAAAATTGTTACATCATAGCCCTCTTTAGCTAAAAATGCACTTGTTAAGAGACCTCCAAGTCCTGCTCCTATTGTTACTACTTTCTTCATTTTATCGCCTCCTTGGGTTACCAAAAGGATCTATCAATCCAGCTCTTATTAGGGAGGAACTTATTTTGCCCCCAAGTTTACTTTTAATTAGCTTTATGGTAACTATTTCAAGGGGCCTTAATCCTTTCTCCATTCTTGCCCTGTTAACAAGTAGTGCGCCTTTATATGTTTCTTCACTCACAATTATAGCTTCTAAATCTCTTATTTTATCTGTAAATCCTATGGCTGTATTTATTTTTATTATCCGATAGTCTTTATATTCGTTCACTTCAAAAAACTTTAGGAGATCTCTTAAACGAACTTCATATGGGAGTATCTTTTCAGCATAAGGCTTGGTTTTTATCATTTCATCAGAAGTTACTCCAATATAAACGTATTTTCCTACCTCAAAAGCTTTTCTAAGAAGAGCTTTGTGTCCTAAATGAAGCCTATCGAACGTTCCTCCCACAACAACTTTTTTGTATCTCTTCATTTGTATCACTCGGCTTATTCGTTCTACACCAATAAATTTTTTTATCACTGTTTGAAAACTTTTTGGAGGTGAAGGTATGAGATTCTTTTTTTACCCTACATCAGTAGCAGTATTCGGGTCTTTCAAAAAAGGCGCGATCGCATATGAGATCTTGAAAAATATTGTAGAAGGGGGATTTGAAGGACAAATAATACCCGTGAATCCAAAAGGAGGAGAAATAGAAGTTGCAGGTATAAATTTTAAAGTGGACGAAAAGTTGGAGAAAAATGTTGATGTTGCGATAATAGCGATTCCTGCGAGATTCGTACCTTCTCTAATTGAGGAGATTGGTGATAAAATCAAAGGAGCAGTAGTAATTAGCGCTGGTTTTAGTGAGGTTGGTAATTTAGCTCTTGAAAAAGAACTTGTTGAAAAAGCTAGGGAAAAGGGAGTAAAAATTATTGGGCCAAATTGTGCTGGGATTTTTGGGGTTCATGCTAATTTCTTTGGATCATTTGAAGTTCGGGTGAAAAAAGGGGGCCTTGCTTTAATCTCCCAGAGTGGAGCCTTTGGTGGTGCTGCATTAGCAATGGGTAATGAGGAGGGGATTGGGTTTTCTGCCTTTGTTTCTTATGGAAATGCCGCTGACTTAACCGAAAGTGATTTCTTGAAGTACTTTGCGGATGATAAAAACACAAAGGTTATTGCCCTCTACATAGAAGGGGTCAAAGATGGCAGAAAATTCATCGAAGCTTTGAGGTACGCAACCAGCAAAAAACCTGTGATAATCTTGAAAGCAGGAAAAAGTAAAAGTGGGAGTAAGGCAGCTCAGAGTCATACTGGAAGCCTTGCAGGAAGTTATGAAATTTATAAGGCAGCCCTCCAGCAATTTGGGGCAATAGAAGTAGAGGAGATGGAAGAACTTTTTGATGCGGCCAAAGTGTTTGAGATGTATGAAAAAGGAGGGAAAAAAGTAGCTATAATAACGAATTCTGGAGGCCCAGGGGTTCTAGCCACAGACAAAGTTGAAAGACTAGGGTTAAAAATTGCAAAACTAACTGATAACACAATAAATGAGCTTCGAGAGTTCTTGCCTCCTCAATGCTCAGTTAAAAATCCAATTGACCTAATAGCAGATGCAGATTATGAGAGATATAAACAAACAATAGAGGTAGTCTGTAAAGATGAAAACGTTGATACATTGCTTGTTATTTGTGTTCCCCCAATATTCATCCCCAGTGAGGAAATTGCAAGAGCAATAATTGATGCAAAATGTAACAAACCGGTTATAGTGAACTTTATGGCTGGTGAGCTTGTTAGGGAAGGAATAAAGGTATTGGAGGAATGTGGCATTAAGAACTTTCCTACTCCAGAGAGAGCTGCTAAGGCACTTCACTGGCTTAATCTTAGAAAGGATTTTAATGAATAGGGGCTCATATTTTAAGGGGTGGTGTGGGGGTGTATCACTTAATATATCCAATGAGAACGTACCTCATAGTCTCGGGCCAAGGAGAAGAGAGTAATGTCATGGCAGCTGATTGGGTAACCGTACTTTCCCATAGACCAACTTTGATTGGGGTTGCGATCTCTCCGAAGAGGTACACCCATCGCTTGATTTCTAAATATAGGGAGTTCGTAATAAGTGTTCCAAGTTTAGAGATGCTTGAGGATGTGTGGATTGCAGGAACAAAGAGTGGTCCTTCCAAACTTAAGGAGATGAATATAACTTTAGTTCCTTCAACTAAAATAGGAACACCGAGCATAAAAGAAGCTTTAGCTAACATGGAGTGCAAAGTAATTGATGCCAGAGAGTATGGAGATCACACATGGTTTGTAGGTGAAATTGTAGGTTATACTTATAACAGGGAAGTTTTCCCACGTGGTAAGCCAGACATAACTAGAGCAAATTTCCTCGCCCATGCAGCGTGGACAGATTTTGTGACATTTGAGAAAAAGATTCACAAGGCTGAATAGATTTTGAAAATTTTTTCGGTTCTCGTTAAAAATGCTTGTTTTTTCTTTTTGCTCATTTAAATCTATTGGTTTTAGATTTTTTCTGATCTTCTCCCTGCCGTGAACGACGAGGCTTTTAGAAAGAAAATGTCATGTTTTCTATCTGACTCCTCCCCCGTCCTAAGGGGCAAGGCTTGAAAAAGTCACTTGAATTGTACGTGAAAACTTAGCTTGTTAAGTAGAAAATTCGGAAAGAACAATGCTTTTAAATGCTTTTCTGTATCCTCTTTTGATGATCGCCTTAGGAATTGAAGGAACAGCTCATACTCTTGGCATAGGAGTTGTTACAGAAAAAGAAGTTTTGGCCAATGTATTTGATACTCTCACTACCGAGAAAGGAGGAATACACCCAAAGGAGGCTGCAGAACATCATGCAAAGCTTTTAAGGCCGTTATTAAAGAAAACCCTTAAAGAGGCAAGAGTTTCTATAGAAGATGTAGATGTCATAGCTTTTTCTCAGGGCCCGGGATTGGGTCCAGCTTTGAGGGTGGTAGCCACAGCTGCAAGAGCTTTGGCTATAAAGTATAATAAACCTATTGTGGGGGTCAATCACTGTATTGCACATGTTGAGATTACTAAAATGTTTGGCGTAAAAGATCCAGTTGGTCTTTATGTTAGTGGAGGAAATACACAGGTTTTGGCTTTAGAAGGAGGCAAATACAGAGTTTTTGGAGAAACCCTTGATATAGGAATTGGGAATGCCATAGATACATTTGCTCGAGAAATTGGCCTTGGATTCCCAGGTGGTCCTAAAATCGAAAAACTTGCTCAAAAGGGAGAACGCTATATAGAACTCCCTTATGCAGTAAAAGGGATGGATTTGAGCTTTTCTGGGATTTTAACTGAGGCTGTTAGAAAATATAAGAGCGGCAAATATAGAGTGGAAGATCTGGCTTATTCCTTCCAGGAAACCGCTTTTGCAGCGTTGGTTGAAGTTACAGAAAGGGCGGTAGCTCATACTGGCAAAGAGGAAGTGGTTCTTGTTGGAGGGGTAGCAGCTAACAATCGTCTGAGAGAAATGCTCAAGATGATGACTGAGGATAGGGGAATAGCATTTTTCGTCCCTCCCTATGACCTATGTCGGGATAATGGGGCGATGATAGCGTATACTGGTTTAAGAATGTTTAAGGGTGGAATAAGATTTAATCTTGAAGAGACTATTGTTAAGCAGAAATTTAGAACAGATGAGGTGGAAGTAACCTGGGATTAAGTTTTTATTAGAATTTCTTCTTTATTTTTAAGGTATATTTCGGATAGATTCTTTTTGAAAACCTTACGAACTTCGTTTTTCGTGGGGATTTTTCTATCCTTATCGTTAAATTGGGTGGGAGTTGGGTGTAGAATTGGCCATCCACTGTGAGGATAATTTCTCTTTCTGTTGAAACTTCTATATCTATTGAGGAGGAATCAGGTACTACAAGAGGTCTAGCAGTCAGAGCAACGGGTGCTAGGGGGACTAGTAATATAGCATGGAGCCTTGGATCTACTAATGGACCTCCAGCAGAGAGGGCATAAGCAGTTGAACCAGTGGGTGTTGAGATTATCAATCCATCCGCCCGAATCTCCTCAGCAAGTTCTCCGTCTATATAGTATTTTAGCTGTGTAACTTTTCCTGGAACTCCAGAAAGTATTACTACATCATTGAGCGCATCAGGCACTGTGATTCCCTCTACAAAAACCCTTATCTTCATCCTTTCGTCGATAAAGTAATCCCCTTCAAGTACTCTGGAAATTGCGAAAAATGTCTCGGCCGGTTCTACCTCGGCTAAAAATCCCAAGGTGCCCATGTTTACTGCTAGAATCGGGATATCTTTTGAGGTTTTATGCTCGACTCTAAGCACCGTTCCATCCCCACCGATTACAATGATCATGTCAACATCCATCTTTTCTAAAGGCAAAACATCCTCGGGGGAGAAATGGGGGAAATTTTCATGAGTCTCTTTATCCACATAAACGCCATAATTACTAACCCTAAGAAAATCATAAACTCTATATGCTAGTTTTAGAGCTTCTTCACGATCCCTTCGGGCTACAATCCCAAACTTCATTTTCTCACACTCTCTTTACTGAATTTTACTCCTAAGTATATGCTTAACCCACCGCCAATAATTGTTGGGAGCCAGAAGGATATAAATCTATCTAAGACCGTTGCAGTAACAGCGAGGCTCTTATCAATTCTTAAACTTAAATAAAGTGCGGAGTTTACAGCTTCAGTTATTCCAAGCCCTCCTGGAAGGATGCTTATCATTCCCAGTGCAATACCGGCCATTTGCACCATAAGGATTTTGTGAAGCTCAAGAGTATACCCAATGCTCTCGAAAATAAAATAAGTTCGGAGGAGCATGAATCCCCACAAGGCTAAGGAATAGAAGAGTGTTTTTCCCATTACAACTGGATCTTTAGAGAGTTCCAAAAATGTTTCTCTGAATTCTAGGACAGACTTTTTAATTTTTTCTTCTAGTGTTTCTTCTATTCCTACAAACTTTTCAGGGAAAATACGTCGGATAAGGTTTGTTATTTTATCCAATACTTTAAAGGCGAGTTTCTCATTTAAGGATATTAAAAGACTTATAAGAACTATCATAAGGAGTACTGCAGTTGATATGGATAGAACGGATAGTAATAGTTTAATCTTTAATGAAAGAGCGTATTTAAAGGCAATTAGGGTGAATAGCAATACGGGTATTACATCTAATATTCTATCGGCCATTATTGTGGCAAAAACCTGTCCATAACCACTTTTTGACCTTTTGGTTATTACATACATTCTTGCTGGTTCTCCACCTGCCCTTGCTCCAGGGGTCAGGTTATTTGCAAATACACCTATTAGAGTTGCTATCAGGATATCTCTCATTCTCACAGAAACCTCAGCACGTTTTAAGAAAATTCTCCATCTAAGAGTCCAAGCAATAGTTGCAAAAGCCTGCATAAGTACAGCTAAGAGAAAATATCTCAAATTAGCTTGCATTATAAGAGCTAGGGTTTCTTCCACCCCTGCCCACCAAATTAGGAGCAAGATTACGATAATTCCTACTCCAATTAAAGTAAAATCTCTTCCCTTCATTAGCTCACCTTCCTCAGCCTTGCTATAAAGAATCCTTGAGTTTTGTGTTTGTGGGGGTAGAAACGTTGAACTTCTTTGATTCCAATACCTGGAGAGCCAATAAAGATTTTTTGCTCTTCTAGCTTTAGGCCTTTCTTCAGCATGTATTTGACGTTTCTTTCATTCTCTTCATAACTCAGAGTGCAAGTTGAGTATATCAATACTCCACCTCTTCTAAGGCTTTTTATGGCCGCATTTATAAAGTGTCTCTGATACCTGGCAGTTGCCTCTATATCTTTTGGTGTTTTTGTCTCCCAAAGTTTTGGTCTAACTCCCAAGGCTGTACATGGGACATCCAATAGGATCTTATCAGCCTGGATTCCGAGGTCTGGCAAGTTCCTTGAGTCCATATGGATTAATTTAACATTCTTAACTCCGAGCCTTTCTAGTTCTAGTTTCATCTTTGATAGCCTGTTTTTGGATTTATCTAAAGCTAGGATCTCTCCTCTGTTTTCTAATAGTTGTGCTATGTGAGAAGTTTTTCCTCCAGGAGCAGCAGCCATGTCTATTATTAACTCCTCTTCTCTAGGATCCAAAACATGGGGGACTATCATTGAGGGCAAACTTTGGGCATAGAAATAGCCCTTTTCATAGGATTTTAGCTCACTTAAGCTTGGGAGCTTGAACTTTGGAAGAGTGACTTCAACGGCAATTCCCCGAGTTGCTAATATCATTTCCTTGGAATTCATTTTGGCAACTCCTATGCCAACTAAAAGTCCTTTGGGGTCTCTGATCTGGACTTTATCTCCCTCTCTTATGTTTTTATCTGCTTTTAGGACTCCGGGGGCATAAAGCTGTGCTCCCTGATAAACGCTTTCAGATGCGAATTTATTTGCAACAACAGTGGGAAGCTTGGGGTTATAATCATCCGGGAAATTAGGTCCCTGTCGTTCAAAATATATTCCTTCTTCTAGATATGGGCTTCGTTTTGGTTTAAGACCCTCTTTTTGAAGCTCTTGGATAAGTTTGTCTCTGCTGATCTTGAGTGTATTTACCCTTATGTAATACTTTTCCACAGGCTCCCTTAATTTTTCCATGATGCTCTCTGCTTCATTTCCAAAGAGTTCATAGTAATATCTTTGGAGCTCTTCAGGGAACGCTTCTTTATACATGAGATCACCTTAGATTTCCAGAACCTTGTACTCTTTTGCCAGTTCTATAAATTCAAAAAGTTTTTTCTCGATTTCTATTGCGTTGTTCCCCTCGATTTCAAACTGGAGTATCTTCTCTTCACTCTTTACAATATGTTTATAAACATCATTTGGAGGTTTTGGGTTGTTGTGATTGTATATGTCCTCTAAAAAGTTTTCGCTCCCGTAAATATAGCTTTGGGGGAATTTTTTCAGGAACTGGGCGATAAACTCTTTACTCACCTTTTCTCTTGGAATACCAAAAACAAAGTAAAAACTTTGAATAGTTGCCCCCACTTCTCCTTGTGGCTTTATTTCAAACGCAGGGTGGGGATAGAGCATCTCCCTCCATTCTCCTTCTAAATAAATGTACGCATTGAAAACTTCTTCAACATTTTCTACTTTGAATCCTAGTGGACGAAGTTTCTCCCTGAGTTCTTCATTCAATCTAAAAATCTCGCCCCAAATTTTATTTAGATGATTGTGAACTTCGAGCATATTCATAGTTATCACCTCCAGAAAGAAATATAGAGGAAAGTTTAAATGTTTATCCTGAAAGCGCCCAATTTAGCCCCTCTACAATATTTGTTTCGACGGTTTTTTCAACGGTTGGCAGATCAAGGGTAATTTCTCTGCTAAATACATTAACATTTAACGATAACTTTAGGACTAACTTGCTTCTTTCTCCTCTTTTTATATGTTCTGCGATCACTTTTGGTAAGATATCCGTGTCGATCACTGTTCTTATCTTGGCAGTTTCTCTACCATTGGCTGGGATTGTAACACGCTCTAGAAGTTCTCCTTGAGCCACTGAATAATCATTGGCGTCTATTGTGTACTTGATTCCAAATAGAGGGAGTGGGAATGGATTGGGATTATAGATCTTTACATCACTTAGGATTTCAATGGTATTTTTGCTGATTTCTCCCCATTTAGAAGGCATACCTTCCACGGCAGGAGTCTTTATCAGATCCCCGCTACTTTCAATACTTATATTGCTAATGTATGAGAGTAGGTCCGTCTCTATAGGCTGGGAAAAGCTTCCTCTCAAGAATGGCAATCCAAATATTGAACCACGCACTCTTATCTCAACTTCACTTTTTTCCCCATTTTTAATGTGTTGCTTCAGGGCTTCGACAATTTCTTTACTGTTGAGAATGAGCACTCCTCTGGCGCTATCCTTAAAGAACCCTATCTTTAGGTCTTTCAATGTTCCGACTTTTATGCCTGCCCAATATAGCTCTGCTTCTTCTATTCCTCCAGATATTGGTAAAGGTTTTCCAAAGTAAACGCTTATATCTAGTTCAATACTTTTTTCGTCTACATAGCCCCATGCTCCGCTTATTTGGGGGGTTAGGGTGAGGAGGGCATAACCTAAATAGAAACCCCATAAAACAATGAGTAAACTGATGACTGCGAGTACTTTTCCAAGAATTCCCACTTCCACCACCTATCAAAAAGAAAGAAATAAAAGCTTAAAAGGTTTTTCAAGTTAGCTCTTTTTTCTTCTCCGGTACGTCCATAGGATTACTATTGCGGTCAAAATTCCAACTATTACTCCTGCCATTCTTAGAGTATTTCTAGCTTTAATATTCTCCTCTACTGGAATTGTGATCGACTTTTCAAAGACATATACATTATCGTCTCCACTTTCTTTATCTCCCACAGCTCTAATTCTTATCTGTATTGTATACTCTTTAGGGATTGCATTCCTGTCTATGCCTAACTCAAGAACTCCTTCTCCTTCTTGCCCGGGATCTAATGTACCTACGTAATCCGATCTTTTTGGCAATGTGAATGGTTGATCGGCTTTTACAACTCCTTCTATTACCACATTTTCTGCTTGTTCTCCCCCAGTATTTTTGAGTCTTATATAAACTCTGATGTCTTCACCTTGTATTGGGGACTTATCAAATCTTACATCCTCTATTTCGATTTTTGGCTTTTCTTTCACTATTATTGGGATTTTTATTAATTCTTCTTTGCTCTCCCCAGAAGCGTCTTTGTATTCTATTTTTACAGGAATCTCATAAGTTCCTCCCTTTGTGTTTTCTCTTACATTTATTTTAAAACTGGTTTTTGCAGAATCGCCTTGTCTTAGAGTCCCCAGGTTTATTATTTGTTCACTTGTTTCACTAAGTTCAAAGGGATCCCTTGGCATTGGTTTTAAAATAACATATCGTGCACTTCCACTTCCAATATTCTCTACTTCAAAGGTAACTTCTACATTATTAGTTCCAGGTAAAACCCTAGTTGGAGATGTTGATATTTTAGATATAATTATGTGCTCTTTCCCAAGGATATTGACTCCAATAATTCTTTCGTCACTTAATTTTTCATCGTTTGGCGTACTTAAGTATTCTATTGAAATCCTAAGAGGATATATTCCATTTTCGAGTCTTTCATCAGATTTCAGTCGGAATTCTAGAACTTTCTCTTCATTTGGTTTTATTTCATTTACGTATTTGGTATTGTCCTCTCCGACGGGAAGGAAGGGGTTTATATTCTCCTTTGCTAGTTGTTCCATGATCTGGTTTAAAGCAGTTTGGAGATTTTCACTTATAGCTTGGCTTCCTTGTATTGGGAGGTTTTGGAGAGATGATAAGTCAATTTTTGTAACTTCCCCGGGTATAGTGACTTTATTTGGTTCAATTTTAAGAGAAAATGCTTTTGCTGCTTCATCCCCGACGTTTTTTATCTTTACCTTTAATATAAATTCATCTCCTGGTTCTATGGTGCTTGGCTCGAGGTCTATATCTTCAATCTCAATAAAAGCCTGATTTCTTTTTATTATCTGAATTGAAAACTCAAAGGTTTGTTCTTTTTGTTCTTTTGAATCTCCACTGAAATAGGAGACTTTCAGACTAAGTGGATAACTCCCAGTATTAGCATCTTCGCTTGCATGGAGTCGGAATTTGTACTCAACGGTTTTATCACTATTTATCACATATGTAAAGTGCTGATTTGTAGCGTTATCTATTAATATCGCTTCCTTAGTAAGTTCAATTGGAGAATTCATCTCAACGAGAACGCTTTTCGCAGATTCGAATCCCATATTCCTAAGTCTAACTGTGATCTCAAAATCCTCTCCAGGGTGAACAATCTCAGGCTTTTCTACGTATTCCAGTTCAAAACTTGCATCACCTTCTCGAATTACAGTTATAGAAAAGTAGTTAAACCCCTGAACCATCTGCATGGTCCCTTCACTTTGAATGTAGTATGCCATTGATATATAGAGAGGGTAGATTCCAGGATCAATATTTTCATTTACTTTAACTTTGAACTCTAAAACTCTCTCCTCTTTCCCATCTAAGTACTCCACATACTTTACAGCAGTGTCTGCAGGGAGAAGGGCGCTTTGGAGTACACCACTTTGGGATGCTACTTGAACCAGTACGTCAGTACTTCCACTGGGAGAGGGAGTTAGAGATACAGGTGTTGGCGAGAGAACGACCGTAATGTACTTGGCCTTCAAAGCTCCTTCATTTTTGAGATGCACTCTTATTGTTATTTCATCTCCAGGTCTAATCCTTTGTGGTGTCTCAACCCAGCTTGTGAGATATGCGGATATCATTGAGGCCTCCCATTCTTCTGGTCCGCTGATGCTTATTCTTGCTCCGTTAGGATAAACCTGAAGGGCCGTAACAAGAACTTTCTCTCCATCCACTTCTACTTCAATAGTTTCATTCTCTCCTACTAGTTCTATGTTTGGATAAGTTATAGTCGTTAAGAGCTCATCTTCGCTAATTCCAAGTTCTGGATGTTCTTCAATCGTCTTAAAGACAGCATCAATTATTTCTTCTTCACTTGCGTTCTCAAGCCATACCAAAAACTGTGCAAATTCTATTGGGTTTAGGGGATCATACCCTAAGGTTTCTGCCATGGCTGCCAAAAATGTGGTATTTGTTAGGAGCTCTTGGATTTTTTCGGCATTAGGGACTTTAATTGAGGTATATTCCATGTTGAGAACCTTTCCATCTTTTAATATTAGAATCATTGCCTTATACTGGTTGTCGGAATAATCTTTTTGTACATCTTGAAGCATGATCACGAGTGGTCCTACTAGGATCGAGTCCCCTTTATTCAGGTAACCCTCAAATAAAAGCTCTTCTTTGGCTAGAGTAGCATTAATTCCACTTAAAAGTATTAATACACCAATCAATACCCCAATACTCTTACGATTCATTTATTATCACCTCTCTCTATCTCTCTTCCATAGAATATCTGGAGTAATGCAGGGGTGACAGTAAAAGCAGCAAACATTGAGGCAAATATTCCCACCGCCAGAGTTTTTCCAAAGTTGTGGATAGCAGTAAGTTCCCCCGCTAAAAGTGCTAGAAATCCTCCAGCTGTGGTTAGTGCTCCAACTAGAATTCCTGGCCCTACACCCTCAAGAGCCGTTATTATGGGATGAGGATTATTTTCCTTAAATTCTTCTAGAAAGCGATGTGTTAGATGCATTCCATAATCAACTCCAAGACCTACTATCATAGAGATCACTCCAGCAAGAGTCTGGGTAAATGGAATTCCAGCAAGGCCCATATATCCGACTGTCCATAAAGCTCCCAGGAACATTGGCAAAATCATTGCTAACGAGATTTTAAAGTTCCTGAACAAGAGTACTACTATGAAAACGACCAAAAATGTTCCATATGTGGATATTTTACCTAGTTCTTGGTTTGTAAGTGCATCAAGGACATAGTTTAGGTAGTTATCTCCGGCTGGTCTGATCTCAACAGTTGGTGGGAAATCTGCACTTTTTGCTTGCTCCTCAAAATACCGCATTATTTCTCTAAAGTCGTCTGGTCTAACCCCTCCAAAATTGCCTCTAAACTGGATTATTGCTAGGGAGTAATCATCATTCACTAAATTTTGCCCCTGAGTATCTGCCAGGACATTTTTTATTTTCTCTTTGTCTTCCGGTATGTACCCGTATTCCCGAAGAACGAGATCCGCAATACTATTGGCTTCAAAGACGTTGTTATAATGGGAATCTGCCATTATGCTCTTTTCAAAGCGATACATTGCTCTAACTATAGTGGGGTCTCTAACATCCTCAGCTTTAATTAGCATGTATACTTCATCCTGGCCTCCGAACTCATAACGAACATCTTTCATGACCTCTATTTCTGGTATCCCCTCCGGGATCATTTTTTCTAATCTTACCTCTGTAGTGACTTTAGTTAGGCCATATCCAAATACAATGGTTATTAAAAAGACAACCCAAAGAACGGTCTTTGGGTGCGTTTTAACTCTTCCACCTATAGAATGAAATATCTTAGCAATAAACCCAGAATGCGCCCTGATTTCGGGAGTTTCATAATGTCCTTTGAACTTTTTCATAAGCTCTTCTTCAACCATTATGACTGCTGGAGTTATCACCACAGCATTTATGGCTGCTAGACTCAGTCCCATTATTAAAACAAAACTTAATCTTTGGAGACTTGGAAGAACTGAAAAGCTTAATGCAGCAAACCCCGCCATAGTTGTTAGTGCAGCCCCTAATAGAGCTTTTCCAGTCTCAGCTATTGCTTCTTCTGCAGATTCCTCAATACTACGGCCCTTCTTTCTTTCCTCATAGTAACGATTTGTCACATGGACTCCATAATCTATACCAGTTCCAATTATCATAGCTCCAATCACTGTGGTAACCATGTCTATCGGGATATTTAGCAATCCCATAAATCCAAGAGTCATGGTTACTCCGAAAGTTAATGGGATTAGCGGGATAAGAGCCTTTATTGGAGAACGATAAAAGTATATTAGAAGCAGCACAACAAATAGGAATGCAATTGCCATTGTTCTAGTTAAATCGCTCTGAAGCATCACGAGAATACGATATGTTATTCCAAGGATCCCTGTTTGTATGGCTTCGACATTTTTTGGAAAACCGGCTTCTTCTATATCAACTTGGATGTCTGTATGAACTCTTTTTATTGCAGTAGATCCAGAAACACCAGTAAGTGTTGCCATAACAAGTGTGGCTCTATAGTCGGAACTTATTAGCCCCTGTTTCATGTCCTCTGGAAGCATACTCAAAACGAATTTAACCTCTTCTTCATTTTCGGGTAGTCTACCTAAGACTTGAATACATATGTCGGCAATACTCATTGTAGTTGTTACATATTCATGTTGTCTTAACCGCTCTTCTAGATTGTAAATGGCTTTAATCACTTCTGGATCTCTGATATCGTAAACTCCCCCTTCTTGGATAGAGTTTACTCTAACAATTATGATGGCAGAATCTCCACTTTGGAACTCATTTTGAAGTGTTAAATAATCCTTTACTGCAGGTAAGTCTTCTGGAAGTTGTTTTGTTATATCACTTTCAAACCTCAGTTGCTGTATCCCATAAAATGAGACTATGAGAAGAAATATCGCTATAAGAGAGAAAGCACTTTTGTATTCTACTATGATTCTCGCTAATCTTTTGAGCATTTTCTCACCTCAAAACTTTTGGAATTTTCCGAAAGTTTTATATGAATAAAATCTTAAAAACCTTTGGGAAGTTAAGTGGATGGGGGGAATAATATTGGGTGTGGAAAAGGCCAAAAAAATAATGATGGATCATTTTGCAAATACAGCACGAAGATTTGGCTTAAGTGAGCTCTATGGGTATATATATGGGGTTCTTTTCTTTGAAGATGAACCTTTAAGCTTGGGGGAAATAGCAGAACGTACTGGATATTCCCTTTCTCATGTGAGCACTGCTTTAAAGCTTCTTGAAAATTTAGGATTAGTTAAGAGAATAAAAAAGCCGGGAGATAAGAGAGCATATTACACGGCGATAAAAAATATAAGAGAATGGAGAAAAGAGGCGTATTATAAAAAAATCGAAGAAGATGTCAGACAAACTAGGGAGAGTCTCCTTAGAGCACTTAAAGCTATAGAAGATGACAATAGTGAAGAAGCTATTAAACTAAGGGAGAGAATAGAATTTGCTCTTCAAAGAAATGCCATTACAGAAAGGATAATACATATCTTTTTGAAAAATGAAGAGGAAGAGGTTTTAAGGGTGCTCCTAAAGTGTCTTGAGGAAAGATTAAATGGTACAAAGACTTAAAAATAAAGTAGAGTTAATTACGGCGGTGGTTAAATGAATGAAATAGCCGAGGCCCTTTGGTACATTCTCCCTGCATATTTTGCAAATGCTTCTCCCGTACTTTTCAAGGGGAAGACTCCAATGGACTTTGGTAAAATATTTATTGATGGCAGGAGGATATTTGGAGATGGAAAAACGTGGAGAGGCTTTTTTGGTGGGCTTTTTGCTGGAGTCTTAATATCAATTATTCAGTATTATTGTACTCCTAGTTTTTATGGTTCATTCTATTCTGCCTTAGAGCTAGGATTTGCTCTTTCATTTGGAGCTCTTTTTGGTGATTTGGTGGGAAGTTTCGTAAAAAGGAGAGTAGGGATGGAGAGAGGATATCCTGCAGTTGGTCTTGATCAATGGGGTTTTCTTGTCGCCGCTCTTATTTTGGCCTACCCAGTAAGAACTCTTTCAACTAAACAAGTGCTGTTTTTACTTGTTGTTACTCCGTTTATTCACTGGAGTGCTAATATCTTTGCGTATAAAATGAAATGGAAGAATGTTCCGTGGTAAGCACTTTGTTTCATAATAAATTTTTATAAATTCAGGAACCTTAACTTAGTTGGTGAAAATTATGAAGATAAAGGTGAGATATTTTGCTCGTTTTAGAGAGCTTTCAGGGGTTAACGAAGAAATTATTGAGCTTTCTGAGGGTAGCAAAATAAGTGATCTAATTGAACATATAAAAAATCTTCATCCAGAGCTCGAAAAGGAAGTTTTTGGTGAAGATTACAATGATGAAGCAGATGTAAATGTGTCGAGAAATGGTCGTTATGTTTCTTTTGATGAAATGTTAGAAGATGGCGATGTGATAGCTTTGTTCCCCCCTACAAGTGGTGGATGAAATGTTAAGTAATAGAGAACTTGAGAGGTATGATAGACAAATTAGGATATTTGGGGTTGAGGGACAAGAAAAATTAAAGAAGAGCAAAGTTGCTATTGTGGGAATAGGAGGATTAGGAAGTCCTGTTGCTTATTATCTAGCTGCTGCAGGAGTCGGGGAACTCCTCCTTATAGATGAACAAACTCCAGAGCTAAGTAATCTGAATAGACAGATTCTCCATTGGGAGGAGGATTTAGGAAAAAACCCTAAAGCTGTTTCGGCAAAGTGGAAGCTTGAACGATTTAACCCTGATATAAAGATAAAGACTTTTACTGGAAAATTAACTGAGGAAAACATCGATGATATTATTAAAGATGTAGATGTGATGGTTGACTGTTTGGATAACTTTGAGACTAGGTATCTTCTGGATGATTTTGCTCAGAGGAGAGGTATTCCTTTTGTACATGGTGCGGTAGAAGGACTTCATGGTCAGCTTACAACAATAATCCCGGGTAAAACAAAAAGTCTTAAAGAACTTTTCCCTATCCCTCCAAAGAAAAAAGAGAAGTTTCCAATTTTAGGTGCCACTGCAGGGGTTATCGGCACAATCCAGGCAACAGAAGTTGTTAAACTTATTACTGGACATGGGGAGGTATTGGCCAATAAATTACTTATAGTTGACTTACTGCATAACTCTTTTGAGGTGATAGATCTTGAAGATTAAACTTTTCAAGAAACCGGAAGATTTTGACATGGACAAAGCAATAGATCTTATATCATCATCCAAAGCAGGAGGAATAGCTATTTTCTTAGGAAAAGTGAGAGATGAGAGTCATGGAAGGCATGTGAAAAAACTAATTTATGAGGCTTATGAGGAAATGGCCATTAAGGAAATGGAACGAATACGGGAAGAGGCATTAAGGAATTTCCCTATACTTGATATTTTAATATGGCACAGATATGGTGAGCTGGATATAGGAGAGAACACAATATTAATAGTTGCTGTAGGGAAGCACAGGAAAGAGGCCTTTGAAGCATGTATGTGGGCAGTTGATGAGGTAAAAAAGAGGGTTCCGATATGGAAAAAGGAAGTTACCGATGAAGGTGAGTTTTGGATTGAAGGAGATAAAGCAGTTATGTATAAGAAGGATCATTAGTCTTATAACGTAATCATAAATTCTAGTAAATAAAAAACAACTTAAAATAGTAAGATTAATAAAGGGGCTTATTTTCTTCCTTTTTTGGTGGTTAAATGGAAACAGTTCGAAATAATATCTTGTGGCCGAAGCCCAAGAATATCACGGCCTTTGCTAAACCACCATGGGCTGAAAAAGAACATACAGGAAAGCTGGAGAGACTCATAGTGCAACTTGGAGCAGGAAACGGAAAATTTTCAGAAATAACTGGAATTCCAAGATCTATAGGTTGTATTGGCAATAATAGATTCATACTAAGAGAAGATCCAGTGGAAGTAGATCGGATAAAGGAAATACTCTATGAGTTCTCTTTGATCTCAGGTGGTGATTTGTATCTTACCAATTATGATGATCCAAGGACTCTTGAGGAAATAAGCAACTATGCGGCTTCTTTAGATATTGAGAATGTATATGCGGTTGTGAAACTTGAGGATTTTAACAAAATTTCTCTTTCTCCTGGTGTGAAGCCCATTGTGGAGTTAGAATATTCGAAGGAAAATGTCGAAAAAGCTGTTACGCTGGAAGATGTTCATGCTTTGCTTCTTATGGTGCAAAGTAAGGAGGTAGAGAAGGTCTTTGATATTCCATTTTATGGTGAAATTTATGTAGATCTGCTCTTTCCAGGCTCTTTAAGAAAAGTTGATTTCGACCTCATGGAGGTGAAAAGGGTATATACTCCTACACCTGAGTACCACCCATGTTTGAGTGGTACTCTCGCGATTACAGGAGAGGGGTTTGTTCTTCCCTGTCCACTTTTAAGGAACTTTATCGGAGGGAATATAAAACAAATGACTCTCAAACAAATACTTAGAAAACGCAAACTTAAGAGATTCTGGAAACTAAAAAAAGCCTCTTTAGAGGCATGTAATGGGTGTCCATTTGCTCCTATATGTCATGATTGTCGGGCCTTGGAGTATAGGGCATCTGGGGATATTTATGGAATTGAGTATTGTCCGCTTGATGGAGAATTTTTTAAATAATTGTGCAAAAAAGTTTTATGTATAGAATGTTATGTAATGAGGGGTGGGTGAAATGGTCAAGATTGAAGTTGTTAATGTGGAAAAACCAGAGGGCGCTGAATGTATAATTGGTCAAGGGAACTTCTCAATATTTACTGTTGATGACTTAGCTCGAGCACTTTTAACTGCAGTGCCAGGGATAAAGTTTGGAATTGCTATGAATGAGGCAAAGCCTCAGTTAACCAGATATACTGGGAATGATAAAGAACTAGAGGAAGTGGCGGCAAAAAATGCTCTAAAAATTGGGGCTGGACATGTATTTGTTATAGTTATGAAAGATGCATTTCCAATAAATGTGCTAAACACAGTTAAGAATCATCCAGCAGTTGTGATGGTTTATGGGGCCAGTGAAAATCCATTACAGGTTATAGTTGCTGAAACTGAGCTTGGTAGGTCTGTTCTTGGAATAGTTGATGGAAAAGCTGCCAATAGGATTGAAACTGCTGAACAGAAGAAAGAAAGAAGGGAATTAGTGGAGAAGATAGGATATACCATTGACTGAAACCCTTCGCTAGGCTGAGGGGCACTGAGCTCAATCTTTTTAACTTTCTAATTCTTTTGATGAGTAGGTGGAAGACATGAGGATGATTTTTGTAACATCTAACAAAGGAAAATTAGATGAGGTTAGAAGCTACCTTTCCCCCCTTGGGATTGAAGTTATACAAAAAAAGGTGGAATATCCCGAGATACAAGCAAATACTCTTGAGGAAGTTGTGACTTTTGGGATTAATTGGTTGAAGGACTATTTTGATCAACCTTTCTTCATAGACGATTCGGGCCTTTTTATTGAGGCTTTTCATGGTTTTCCGGGGGTCTATTCTGCATATATTTACAGAACTCTCGGAAATGAGGGGATACTAAAGTTAATGGCGGGGCTAGAAAATAGGAAAGCTTATTTTAAAAGTGTAATTGGATATTATGATGGAGAGTTACATCTCTTTAAGGGCATTGTATATGGAAAGATCATTGATCAAAAACGAGGAGAGCATGGGTTTGGGTTTGATCCAATCTTCTTGCCAGATGGAAGTACTAAAACATTTGCTGAGATGGCCACTAGCGAGAAAAACAAGATTTCACATAGGGGTAGGGCATTGACAGAATTTGCAAGATGGTTAAAAGAAAACCTTAAAAAGAGTTAATTGACAATATCTATCCGTAATTTGTTGGAAATATGACAATTATGTGGGGGATTTGGATGAGTGATGCAATTGATGCTGTGGATTTAAAACTGCTTAAAGAGCTTAAAGAAAACTCAAGGGAAAACATCGCTACTCTAAGTAAAAAACTTGGGATTCCAAGGACGACTGTGCATTATAGAATTAAGAAACTCATTAACGAAGGAATTATAGAAAAATTCACAATCAAACCTAACTACAAAAAGCTTAACTTGGGGACTACAGCGTTTATCTTAGCTAGGTATGACCCGGAATTTGGCCTTTCTCAAAGAGAAGTGGCTAAAAAAATTGCACAGATTGAAGGGGTTCATGAAGTTCACATAATTGCTGGTGAATGGGACCTCTTAATAAAGATTAGGGCACCCTCAGCTGAGGAGATAGGAAAAGTTGTCGTTGACAAACTTAGAGAGGTTAAAGGAGTAGGGCAGACCGTAACAATGGTTTCGTTTGTGACAGTTAAAGAAGAGCTCTGAATTTTCGGGGCGATGATTACCGTTCTCCTTTCTGATTTTATGATGATGCGAGGAATTGTATGAGCCCTCTAAGTTTCTTTCTTATCTTTTCTCAGAAGAGCGTGGGATGGTGGGGGCGCGGGGATTTGAACCCCGGTCCGCGGGTTTCTCCGGGTCAGAGCTCCAAAGGCTCATCCCCAAATCAGCAAACCCGCTCGTCTTCACACCTCTGGAGCCCGCGATGATAGACCAGGCTACACCACGCCCCCGCCAATAACACTAAATTAGGTCTCAATTTATAAAGTTTGCGATAAAATTAGAGAAGTTAATAAATTATTTAGTCTCTCTTTTGCTCTGAAATAGGCCTTTTGGGTGTAGTCTGTACTTTGTATTCCTTCTCACGAGTTCTCTGCACCGTAAAATTTAAATACTTCTACTCAATATAATACCAAATGGTAACTAAAATCACTGTTCTCTTGAAATCCTATAAAACTTATCAACAACCTTCATAGGAGGTGATAGAAGTGATAAAAAGGGTTGAAACAGGGATACCAGGTATGGATGAAATACTTCATGGTGGAATTCCTGAAAGGAACGTAGTTCTGCTTAGTGGGGGTCCAGGAACAGGAAAGACGATTTTTAGCCAGCAATTCCTGTGGAATGGGTTGCAGAAAGGAGAACCAGGAATTTATGTTGCATTAGAGGAACATCCAGTTCAGATTAGACAGAACATGGCCCAGTTTGGTTGGGATATTAGGCCTTATGAGGACCAAGGAATGTTCGCTATGGTCGATGCTTTTACAGCAGGGATTGGGAGATCAAAGGAATATGAGAAATATATAGTCCACGATTTGACAGACCTTAGAGAGTTTATTGATGTTCTCAGACAAGCCATAAAGGATATAGACGCTAAGAGGGTAGTGGTAGATTCTGTAACAACCCTTTATATAAACAAGCCGGCTATAGCGAGAAGTATAATTCTACAGTTGAAAAGAGTTTTAGCCGGAACAGGGTGTACAAGTATATTTGTGAGCCAGATTAGTGTTGGAGAAAGAGGATTTGGTGGACCTGGGGTAGAGCATGGAGTTGATGGTATTATAAGGTTAGATCTAGACGAAATCGATGGAGAGCTCAAGCGTTCTCTCACAGTATGGAAAATGAGAGGTACAAGTCACTCAATGAGGAGACATCCCTTTGATATAACAGATAAGGGAATTATAGTTTATGCAAATAAAATACTGAAGAGAGGTGGAATTGTAGAAATCTGAGGGGGTGGGAGGATGAAAATAGAAATACCCCTTAACCCAATTGGGAGACAGGAGATTCACCAATTGGAGAGTATCCTTCTCTTTGCAACTCTCTTTAGGCCAGAGGTTATCGAGTTAATTAAGGACTCAGCAGAGAGGTTAACGTGGGTTGATAGTCTGGCAGTTGCAGCTGGAGCAATAGCAAGAGAAAAAGCAGGAATGATAACAAGTGAAATCGCAAGGGAGCTTGGAAGAACAGAGCAGACCATAAGAAAACATCTTAAAGGTGAAAGCAAGGCAGGACAGCTGGTGAGAGAGACTTACGAACTAATTAAGCAAGGAAAGCTGGATGAATTAATAAAAACAATTGAAATAATTGAGAAGGGCGGACTAAAGGAAGTCATTGCAAAAGAGGAGTATGAAAAATTGATGAAAGAGTACGAGAAACTCAAATTAGAGTATGAGGCGGTCAAAAAAGAACTTGAGAAGATGAAAGAGATTGTAAGACTTGCGGAAGCTGAAAAGGCCCAAGAAGAAATAGAAAGATTAAGAAAAGAGCTTGAAAAAACAAGGATGGACTTTGAGAGACTTAAAAAAGAGAAGAAAAGTATTGAGAAAGAGTTGATGGAAACTAAACTAAAACTCATGGAGCTCCAGAGCAAAAGAGTGGAGGAAGAAAAGCTTAAACAGCTCGAAGAGGAAGTTAAAAAGCTGGAAGACCAGCTTCGCGAAAAAGAGGAAGAAATCAAAAGATTAAATGAAGAAAAGAGGTCTTTAGTTCAGAAAATCGAAGAGCTCGAGGCTTATAAGATCAAGTTTGAGAATATTAAGGATAAGATAGAGAAAATAAGGATGGAACTTGAAAAACTTCTTGAATGACTATTTTTCATTTCTTCTATCAAGCTTTTCTTCCCAAGTTAGTATCATATGGGTAAAGGTACCTTCTTCTTCCTTAATACCTCTCTTGACTTCTGAAACGTGAGCATATTGGGCCTTGAAGTGTTCAAGAATATAGTCCACTGCTTTCTCCGGGTCTGCTTTCTCTCCACATGTGTAAACATCTAGTGCTGCATAACCTTCTTCAGGCCATGTGTGGACTGATATATGACTCTCAGCGACGATGACCACACCACTAACCCCAGTTGGAGAGAACCTAAAGAAGTAGCTGGCTTTTATCTCCATGTCCCCTGCTTTTGCTGCACCGATGAAAATCTCTCTTATTTTGTTAGGGTCTTTCAAAACTTCTGGATCACATCCTGAAGCCTCAACTACGTAGTGATATCCAATAGTATCCATGAGCATCACCTAATCCAGTTATTCACCTTAGGTTTTAAAAGTTGCGTGTCTAGTAAGTGCGCTATTGAATAGATTTTTAAATGCTACGGTGGAGTATCTAAAAAGACAATGCCGTACATTAAAAACCACGTAAGAGGTGAACAGGATGCTTGAGAATACTCTCAAAAAGCTTGCTGCTACTGATCCTAAAAAAATGATAACTTATCCACTAATTGTTTTTCTTGTAGCGGTTTTAATACTTGCAGTTCACTTTCCAAACCTTGGAACTGACCTCAAGGGAGGAGTTGTTGTAACTCTTCATGGAGGAAATGTGGATTCAAAAGAAGTGGAAAGTCTCTTAAAGCAAGAAAACTTTGATGTAGTAGTTAGGGAAGTTAAAAGTATAACTGGAGATACTAAAATCGAGATAAGAGCTTCTACAGATGTTAATGTTCAACATATCATTGAGGTAGTAAAATCGAAGTATCCTGATGTTACGATATCTCAAACTCAATTTGGTCCAAGTTTATCAAGAACTGCTCAAGAACAAAGTTTAAAAGCTGTCTCACTAGCGTTTCTTGGAATGGCAGTCGTTGTGTTTCTATTTTTCAGAGTGCCAGTCCCTTCTTTAACAGTTATATTCTCAGCTTTTTCTGATATGACAATAGCCCTAGCATTGATGAGCATTTTCGGTTTAGAACTAACACAAGCAACTATTGCCGCTTTGTTAATGCTTATAGGTTATTCAGTTGATAGTAATATCCTTCTAACTACTAAACTTCTAAGGAGGAAAGAAGATACAGTTGAAGATGCTTACTTTTCAGCAGTCTCTACAGGATTTACAATGAGTACCACAACCTTGGGAGCTCTAGCTTCATTGTGGATTCTTTCTCAAGCTGAGGTTATAGACATGATTGCAATTGTATTGATCTTTGGGTTGCTTGCCGATTTCATGAACACGTGGATACTTAATGCTGGAGTTCTAAGATGGTATATCCAGAGAGGTGAGAAGAGATGAATCTGAAGAAGATCCTCTTAAACGGCAGAGTTCTTTTGCTCATACTTGTCATCTTAGGATCTATAGTTACAATACTCTCTCAAGGTATAACTTATGGACTGGATATTAGTGGTGGTGTTGAAATCACAGTCCAACTTGAAAAGCCAGTAGACCAAAATATTATGGAAGAAGTTAGGACATCTTTGGAAACGAGATTAAACACTCTTGGAGTTAAGGATATCACCTTAGAGCCTTGGGGAGATCAAATAATTAAAATACGAGTTGCAAATGTTACTGAAGAGGAGGCAAACAGTATTATAGATACAATAAATCGTCAGGGTGTTTTTTATGCAGAATTTAATGGAATCATATTTGCTACTGGAGAGGACATCAAGAGAGTAGACCAAGTTAGTTATGAGCCTAGAGAGGCCAGCTGGATAGTTCCATTCTCGATTTCAAAAGAGGCTGCGGAAAAATTTGCTCAACTAGCCCTTGGAAAGGTCGGATATCCGGTAGATATATTCCTTGACCCTCCTGTGAACTCGCTTTTAATAGTTTCCCAAGATGTCTACGCGGTTATGATAAATGAGTTTCAATTTGTACCAGATGCTAAATCACTTCCCCAGAGACTCAAAGAGGCATTTAATATTGATGTTATCGCATATGGAAACCAGACTGCAGAAGAAATAGCTAAACTTGCAGAAGGCAAAGAAAAGGTTATCTTAATTGGGGTTAATGGTAATCTCGAGTCTCAGTTGAAA
Source organism: Thermococcus sp. EP1 (assembly GCF_001317345.1). Lineage (NCBI taxonomy): Archaea > Methanobacteriati > Methanobacteriota > Thermococci > Thermococcales > Thermococcaceae > Thermococcus > Thermococcus sp. EP1. Next base: position 448,326 of record NZ_JXCG01000001.1, read on the forward strand.
AACTTTGGAATAAAAGTGGAAAAAAGAGAACCACGTGCAGGGGAGGCTATAGACGAGTTTATTAGGAGGGTTATAGGTTTATATGGTCCATATAAGCTACAAGAAGGCCTCACAACAGGAGAACCACATACAGAGCTTGCAATATCAATTGGGGGTGCTAAAGAGGATATTGTTGCAATGAGACAGGCTCAAGTTGTCTCTGTAGTTCTTAGAAGTGGGTCATTGCCTGTAAAAGTATTTGTAGAGGGAGTTAACTACATTCCACCTACCTTAGGAGAGCAATTTAAAAGTCAGGTCTTGCGAGCAGGTTTAGTGGCATTGCTTGTGGTAGGCTTTGTTGTGTATCTTCACTATAGGAAAGTACGGATAGCAGTTCCAGTAGTAATAACCAGCTTAAGTGAGGTTATAGCAATTTTAGGAATTGCAGCCCTGATTAAATGGAACCTTGACCTTCCAAGTATTGCGGGTATAATAGCAGCCATTGGTACTGGAGTTGACCAACAGATAGTCATAACTGATGAACTCTTGGGAGGAAAGAAGATAGGGAAAATAACAAAAAGAAGTGGTATTCTGAAGAGGATGGGAAGAGCATTTTTCGTCATATGGGCCTCAGCAACCACCACAATAGTGGCAATGAGCTTCCTATTTAAGTTCTTTGTTGGAGGGCTAAGAGGATTTGCATTCACTACAATACTTGGAGTACTCATTGGAATCTTAATAACAAGGCCAGCATATGCTGAAATCGCGAAAATACTCCTCGCTGAGGAGAGGTGACGTTGAATGTTTGTTGTGATAATGGGTGCTGGAAGAGTTGGTTATCTTGTGGCCAAAATGTTGGAAAATGAAGGGCACGATGTTACGATAATTGACATAAACAAAGAAAGAGCTAAGGAACTCTCTTTCCTTATTAATGGGCTTGTACTCGAAGGAGATGCAACAGATCAGAAAACTCTAGAAGAGGCTAATGTTAAGCAGGCAGATACCTTTGCGGCTTTAACTGGCAGGGATGATGCAAATATTTTAGCATGCATCCTTGCAAAGCATTTGAATCCCAAAATAAAGACCATCCTCAGAATAAGCAAGCCCAAGAATAAGGAGGTCTTTGAGAGGGTTGAAGATTTAAAGAAATACTTTGATGTGGTCATAAGCCCTGAAGAAATTGCGGCCAATTACATTTTCAGAAGCATAACAATTCCTGGCTTTGATAGAGTGCTTTTCCCAAGAGAAGGTGCGGAGATTGTAAAGTTCCCATTGAATGATGGAAGTGAGATCTCAGAAAAGGTTGTTAAGGAGCTTAATTTACCCAAGGACTCTCTTATAGTTGCAATATATGACGAGAAAGGAAATCTGATTATTCCCTCAGGAGACACAAAATTACCAAAGAAAGGAGAAGTTGTGGTTTTTGCAAAGAATGCAGTATTAAAAGATATTAAAACTGTATTTGAGCGAAAGAAAACTACCGAAGGTCAGAGTTGACTAATGTTCAATAGTGAATATGAATCTTTATTTTTGTTTTATCATTTATGCAAAAATTTTCATCTTTCCTGTTCTTCTTTGTGCACTTTTGAGCATAAATTATTTAAAGTATTCACTTAACACTCCTTTGAAACGGTTACTTTCATTAACTTCATCGGAGGGCTTTTCATGGAGACAATCATTAAAGAAATTGTAGATGCGGAGAAAAAGGCAGAAGAAAGGATTGAAAAGGCAAAAGGAGATGCAAAGACAATAATTGACCGGGCAAAAGAGGAAGCAAGAAGGATTGAAGAGCAAATAATAAATGAGGCCCAAAAACAGGCGAACTCTTTAATAGAAGAGAAAAGAAAAGAAGGACAGGTTGAAGCAGAGAAAATTACAAAGGATGGAGAAAAGGAGATTGAAGAGATAAAACTCAAAGCAGAACAAAATTTTGAGAAAGCTATTGATGAGGCAGTAAAACTCATTAGAGGGAGATGATGTATGTTTAAACCTGAAGAAATGGTGAAGATCGAGGTTCTCAGTTTAAACCGTTATAAAGATTCCCTTCTTACTTACCTTCATGAAGAGGGAGTTTTGGAGATCAGAGAGATAGAAGTAAGTTTGGCTCAAAGAGACGCTCCTAATGAATTCTACAGAAAAGCAGCATCTTACAGCATAGGTCTCTCGAGATTAATCGATTTTTTGGGTAACTATAAGGAAGGGGTACAGGGAGGCCTTAAAGGATTTATTTTTCCACAATTAAAGTCAAAGAAGAGATATAAATACAGAGGGATAGAAGAGCTGATAAAAGAGATAGAATCTTTTCTAAAAATTGCTGAACCTAAAATTAAAGAAGTAGAGGCTAAAATAACCTCTCTAAACACAGAACTAGAGAGGATAAAAACAGAGATAGAAATCTTAGAATTGCTTGCTGCAATTGATTTGGAGATAGAATACCTTAAGCCCACGAAGAGTGTAGAGATAGCAGTTGGTTTTATTGAAAGAGAAAAATTTGACCCTCTAATTAAAGAACTACTCACCACCCTACAAAATAGAATTGCCTATGTGTCAAAGGAACTAAAAGGAAAATATCTGGTTGTTTTTGCTATCTTGAAAAAAGATTACGATAAGGCTAATCCAATCCTTGCAAAATATTCCTTTGAACGTCTTGAAGTTCCAGATGTAAAGGGTAAACCAATGGAAGCTATAGAAGACCTTCGAAAGGAGATGGAGTTAAAGAAACAAGAGCTAGAATCTGTTGAAGAAGAGGCTAGAACCCTTGCAAAACAGTACCATGACGAACTTGTATTTTACCAGGAACTTATGGAGAATGAAAGAGAGAAAGCAAACATGCTAGGGAACCTGGTGAGAACCAACATGACATTTGCACTTGTAGGATGGGTACCTAAGAAACATGTACCTCATATCACAGAAGGCATCAAAAAAATAACTCACGGAAAGGTGTATGTTAATACAAAAGCTCCAACAAAAGAAGAGTTTGATGAGATACCAATTAAGCTCAAGAACCCAAGGTTTATAGAACCCTTTGAACTGTTAACAGAGATGTTCGGAGTTCCAAAGTATAATGAATTAGACCCAACTCCAGTACTGGCATTTACTTATTCATTCTTCTTTGGTTTCATGCTTACAGACTTCCTTTATGGACTGATCATAGCTACTGTGGCAGCTTTGCTGATTAAGGGGCATAAAAAACTAAATGATGGGACCTACAAGTTTTCAAATGTCCTAGTCTGGAGTGCGTTCTTCACAATCGTAATGGGGGTTCTCTTTGGCAGCTATTTTGGAGATGCTCTTCAAAGAGCTGGAATAAATGTTCCAGCGTTATTAGATCCATTAAGGGGTGCATTAACAGTTTTAGGTCTAGCACTGGCTATAGGGCTTATTCACTTGTTTGTAGGATACACCCTTGGCTTTATAGTAAAGTTCAGGAATGGAGAAGTAAAAGACGCAATCTTCGATCAACTTTCTTGGATGCTAATAATCTTCGGAGTGGTGTTTCTAGCATTAGCAATGGCAAACATGATAAGCATGCTTCCAGGAGAGGTCATTTTTGGAGTTGGATTTATATTATTTGCAATATCACAATTTAGAAGCGATCTACCACTACCAATGAGATTCCTAATGACAATCTCCAACTTCTTCGGATTTGTGGGGAACTGGCTTAGCTATGCACGTCTAATGGCATTAGCATTGGCAACCGCAGGAATAGCAATGGTCATAAACATAATTGTCCAATTGATATGGGGAATAAAAGTTGGGCCTATACCATTGGGAATAGCGGTAGGGGCCGTGGTCTTTATTGGGGGTCATATATTTTCAACTGCTATAAACGCCCTTGGGGCATTTGTTCACGCTTTGCGTTTACACTATGTTGAGTTTTTTGGGACCTTCTATTCAGGAGAAGGTAAAAAATTTGAGCCATTTAAAGCTAAAAGAGAAGTATCTGAACTTGAATTAGAGATTTAGGAGGTGTAGGAATATGGAACCAATAGTTTACGTTGCATTGGGTGCTGCACTTGCGGCTGGTATTGCTGGAGCTGCATCTTCATTTGGAGTTGGTATTGCTGGAGCTGCTGCAGCTGGAGCAGTTGCTGAAGATGAAAAGAACTTTAGAAACGCCTTGGTACTCCAGGGTCTACCAATGACCCAGAGTATTTATGGGTTGATTACTCTCTTCCTTATAGCTCTAGTCTCTGGAATACTTGGAGGAACCTTCAGATTTGCTGAAAGTACCACAGATAATGTAATTAAAGCGGCAATACTTTTGGGTGCTGGTTTAACTGTTGGGTTAACAGGATTATCAGCAATTCCACAGGGTATTATTGCATCAGCAGGTATTGGAGCTACTGCAAAGAACCCCAAGACATTCACACAGTCAATTATCTTTGCTGCTATGGCCGAGACAATGGCTATCTTTGGTTTGGTCGGTGCGTTGATCCTCATAATTACGGGAGTTGGCTTCTGAGCCTTCTCCCCAACATTTCAAGGAGGAGTCACTAATGGAAGGAGCAAAACTAATTATCGAGGAGATTAACAGAGAGGCAGAACAGAAAATAAAATACATTTTAGAAGAGGCGGAACATAAAGCAGAGGAGATTAAAAAAGAAGCCGAGAGAAGAGCCAAAGCAAAAGCAGATTGGATTATTAGAAAAGCTCAAACTCAAGCAGAAATGGAAAAACAGAGAATAATAGCAAATGCGAAGCTTGAAGTTAGGAGGAGGAAGCTTGCACTTCAAGAAAAATTGATCAATGAAGTTATAGACTCCATAAAGGAAAGATTAGCTTCAATTCCGGAAGAAGAATATTTAGAGGTACTTAAGGGTCTAATAGTTGAGGGGATTCAGGAACTTGGAGAGGAAAAAGTGGTACTTAGCTCAAATGAGAGAACACATTCTTTGATAGAAGAGCACTTAGAAGAAATAAAAGGGATTGTAAAAGAAAAGATTGGTAAAGATGTGGAAATCTCACTTGGAGAGCCTCTGGAAACCCTAGGTGGCGTGGTCATACAAAATTCCACAAAAACGATAAGGATAGATAATACTTTTGAGACTAGGATGGAGAGACTTCAATCTGAGTTAAGGGCTAAAATAGCAAAAATCTTATTTGGGTGAGGGATGTGGAAGTAGGAACCATAACTGCACTGTTGGACACGAGCTTGGCAGTTATTTTTACATGGATAGCATACAAAACGGGTCAGATATTGTGGAAATATACTCCCTATTCATACCCTAATGCAAGGATTAATGCTATGGAGGCGAGGTTATTTACTGAACAAAAACTAGGGGAACTTGCGGAGTCAAAAACACTTAACAACTTTGTCATGAACTTGGAAGATAGTGATTATAAACCATATTTAGGAAATTTGACTTCTTTAAATGCAGAAGCTATCGACAAAGCTCTAGAAGTATCTCTAGCAGACACATACAGACTAATGATGGAAATTTTGCCGAAGAGGACGAGAGTATTCTTCCAACTTCTTCTTGAAGAGTGGGACATTAGAAACATTTCTTCAGTAGTTAAAGCCAAATTAAGAGGAGAAGTTGCAAGAGACTATGTCCATGAGTTGGGGACTATGGTGGAAAAGGTAAAAGCAATGGCGGAGGCAAAGACCTTAGAAGAAATTCTTGTTATACTTGAGGGCACAGAATACGAAGAACCCTATCAAAGGCTGCTCCTTAAGGAGATAACTTCAGAAGAATTTGAAACTGAATTATATAAAAAACACTATTCCAAGCTTCTTGAATATGCTGCTTCTCGGAAGGCGGAAGAGAAAAAGATTCTTGAAGAGTTTGTGAACTTGAAAATAGATAAAATAAACCTAATTACGATCTTAAGGGCAAAAGTACATAGGTTAAGTGCGGATAAAATCAGAAAAGCTCTTATTCCAGGTGGAAAGATAAACAGGAGAACACTTGAAACTCTATTAAATGTTGAGGACATTGAAATGGCACTAGCGGAACTCGATTCTACGGAATACTCCTCAATATTGAGAGATGTTCGGGATAAGGTTGTGGGAGATATATCAGCTTTTGAAAGAGCATTTGACAAGTATATTCAACAAAAAAATGGCAGAACTCACAAGATTCTATCCCCTCAGTATAGCTACTCCGGTAAGCTATATCCTTCAAAAAGAATCAGAAATTAGAAAGCTTAAGGCGATTGCTAAATTAATAGAGGATGGGCTAAAGCCAGAAATAATAAAGGGAATTGTGGGTGAGCAGCTATGAAGATAGTGGTATTGGGTGACAAGGACACAGCACTTGGCTTCAAACTTGCAGGAGTTCATGAAACGTATTCTTTTGGAGACGCACCACTTGAGATAGAGCGAGTGAGAAATAAACTAAGAGAGTTAGTAGAAAGAGAAGATGTTGGTGTGATATTTATAACAGAGCGTTTAGCTCAAAAAGTTGAGATTCCGGATGTTACACTCCCTATAATTCTTCAAATTCCTGATAAATATGGGTCATTATATGGTGAAGAACAACTAAGAGAAATTGTTAGACGGGCCATAGGTGTTGAGATAAAGAGGTGAAAGAAATGGGAAAGATAGTTAGGGTTACTGGACCATTAGTCGTTGCAGATGATATGAAAGGCTCTAGAATGTATGAAGTGGTTAGAGTAGGTGAATTGGGGCTTATTGGGGAAATCATTAGGCTGGAAGGTGACAAAGCAGTTATTCAGGTTTATGAAGAAACTGCTGGTATTAGACCAGGGGAGCCTGTTGTAGGTACAGGAGCATCTTTGAGTGTTGAACTTGGACCAGGATTGCTCACTTCAATATATGATGGAATTCAAAGGCCTCTTGAGATATTGAGAGACCAAAGTGGAGATTTTATAGGTAGAGGGCTTACAGCTCCTGCTCTTCCAAGGGACAAAAAGTGGCATTTTACACCAACTGTTAAAGTAGGAGACAAGGTAGTTGAGGGAGATATAATCGGAACTGTCCCAGAAACGGGGATTATAGAACACAAAATAATGATTCCACCAAGAGTTAACGGAGAAATCGTTGAAATCGCTGGGGAAGGGGATTACACAATAGAAGAAGTTATTGCAAAAGTTAAAATGCCCAATGGCGAAATTAAAGAGCTCAAAATGTATCAAAGATGGCCAGTTCGTGTAAAAAGGCCCTATAAACAGAAACTTCCTCCAGAAATTCCACTTATTACAGGACAAAGGACTATTGATACTTTCTTCCCACAGGCCAAAGGTGGTACTGCGGCAATTCCTGGGCCCTTTGGTTCAGGTAAGACGGTCACCCAACACCAACTTGCAAAATGGAGTGATGCAGAAGTTGTGGTGTATATCGGATGTGGGGAAAGAGGAAATGAGATGACAGATGTGCTTGAAGAGTTCCCCAAGCTTAAGGATCCGAGAACAGGAAAACCATTAATGGAGAGGACAGTACTTATAGCCAATACTTCAAACATGCCTGTTGCAGCAAGAGAGGCTTCAATTTATACTGGAATTACAATAGCAGAGTACTTTAGAGACATGGGATATAATGTGGCCTTAATGGCAGATTCAACCTCAAGATGGGCAGAAGCTTTGAGAGAAATTTCTGGAAGACTTGAGGAAATGCCAGGTGAGGAAGGATATCCTGCTTATCTAGCTTCAAAGGTAGCAGAGTTCTATGAGAGAGCTGGTAGAGTAAAGACTTTGGGAAGTGATGAGAGAATTGGAAGTGTTAGTGTTATTGGTGCAGTATCGCCACCAGGCGGTGATCTAAGCGATCCTGTTGTGCAGAACACATTGAGAGTGGTTAAAGTATTCTGGGCATTAGATGCAGATCTTGCAAGGAGAAGACACTTCCCAGCCATAAATTGGCTCACAAGTTATTCCCTTTATGTGGACTCAATAAAAGATTGGTGGCACATTAACGTTGATCCAGAATGGAAGTCAATGAGAGATGAGGCAATGGCACTTTTGCAAAAAGAATCTGAACTTCAGGAAATAGTCAGAATAGTTGGTCCAGATGCATTGCCAGAAAGGGAGAAAGCTATTCTTCTCGTAGCGAGGATGATTAGAGAGGACTACCTCCAGCAAGACGCTTTCCATGAAGTTGATACTTATTGCCCACCGAAGAAGCAAATAACAATGATGAAAGTTATACTCAACTTTTACAAGTACACTATGGAAGCTGTAGATGCAGGAATTCCAGTTGAAGAGATTGTAAAATTGCCCGTTAGGGAAGAGATAGGAAGAATGAAGTACAATCCAAGCGTCGAGGAGATAGCTGGCTTAATAGAAAAAACCAGAGCTCAATTTGAAGAACTCTTTAAGAAATACGGAGAGTGATAAAAATGCCTGCTATGGAGTACTCCACAATAAGCAAGATTTACGGTCCTTTAATGATTGTCCAAGGTGTTAGAGGAGTAGCATATGGTGAAGTTGTAGAGATTGAAGTTGAAGGTGGAGAGAAGAGGAAGGGACAGGTTCTTGAGGCAAGGGAGGATCTAGCAATCGTCCAAGTTTTCGAAGGAACAAGAGATTTGGACGTAAAAACCACGAGAGTAAGATTCACAGGGGAGACACTTAAAGTCCCAGTTTCAATGGACATGCTTGGTAGAGTGTTCAATGGTATAGGAGAGCCAATAGATGGTGGACCAGAGATAATTCCAGAGGAGAGAAGAGATGTTCATGGAGCCCCTCTTAACCCTGTAGCAAGAGCATATCCGAGAGACTTCATTCAAACAGGTATCTCTGCGATAGATGGGATGAACACGCTTGTTAGAGGCCAAAAGCTTCCAATATTTAGTGGTAGCGGTTTACCTCACAACATGCTTGCCGCTCAGATTGCAAGACAAGCAAAGGTTTTGGGAGAAGAAGAGCAGTTCGCGGTAGTGTTTGCAGCTATGGGTATTACCTATGAGGAGGCAAACTTCTTCAAAAAGAGTTTTGAAGAGACTGGTGCTATTGAAAGAGCTGTATTGTTCTTGAACCTCGCAGATGATCCAGCCATTGAGCGTATCATCACTCCTAGAATGGCCCTTACAGTTGCTGAGTACTTGGCCTTTGACTATGACATGCAGGTACTTGTGATCTTAACAGATATGACAAACTACGCAGAGGCTTTGAGAGAAATATCTGCTGCAAGAGAAGAAGTTCCTGGAAGAAGAGGTTATCCAGGTTACATGTATACTGATTTAGCTACAATTTATGAAAGAGCAGGGAGAGTGAGAGGTAGAAAGGGAAGTATAACTCAAATGCCAATATTAACGATGCCTGATGATGATATTACTCATCCAATACCAGACCTTACAGGCTACATCACAGAAGGACAGATCGTTCTGAGTAGGGACCTCCACAGAAAAGGTATCTACCCACCAATTGACGTTCTCCCAAGTCTTAGTCGTCTCATGAAGGATGGTATAGGAAAAGGAAGAACTAGGGAAGAACATTCACAACTCAGCCAGCAGCTCTATGCAGCATATGCTGAGGGTAGAAGCTTAAGAGATCTTGTGGCGGTAGTTGGTGAAGAAGCCCTCTCAGAGACTGATAGGAAATATCTACAATTTGCAGATAAGTTCGAGAGGGAGTTCGTTGCGCAGGGGTATGATGAGGACAGAGGAATCTTTGAGACTTTAGACCTTGGATGGGATCTTCTCTCAGTACTACCAGAGTCAGAGCTCAAGAGAGTTGAGAGGAAATACATAGAGAAGTATCATCCAAAGTACAGACACTCCTCTTAATTTCTTTATTCCTATTGAGGTGAGTTGAATGGCAGGAATACTAAAAGTGAAGCCAACCAGAATGGAACTGCTTAGATTAAAGAGGAGAATAAAACTTGCAGAAAAGGGTCATAAAATACTCAAAGAGAAGCAAGATGCTCTCATAATGGAGTTCTTTACCATTTATGATGAGGCAATAGCTTTGAGGAGAGAACTCAATCAAAAAATAGCGGAGGCCTTCGAGCAACTTAGATTGGCTGAAATTGATATGGGTGTAGTGAGATTAAGTGAAACTGCTCTGAGTGTTAAACCTAATAGAGAGATAAATATAAAGAGAAGGAATATCATGGGAGTTCCGGTACCACTTATTGAAGCAGAAGGATTTAGAAGAGATCCCTATGAGAGAGGGTATGCGTTTGTTTCAACTTCTCCTAAAGTGGATGTTGCAGCAGAAAAATTTGAAGAGGTTCTGGAATTGGCCATACGCCTTGCAGAAATTGAAGAAACATTAAAGAGACTTGCAAAAGAGATAGAGAAGACTAAGAGAAGAGTGAATGCTTTAGAGTACATCATCATACCGAGGATGAAAGATACTGTGAAATACATCAGCCAGCACTTGGATGAAATGGAAAGGGAAAACTTCTTCAGATTGAAGAGAGTTAAGGCTCTTCTTGAGGCTAAAGCTCAGGGTTAGTTATCTTTTTATCTTTTCACTGAGATTTTATTCTGGTGAAAACTATGACAGTTAAGTTATTTTATGCTGATCCATATTTAAAAGAAGCTGTGGCAAAGATAGAGGGAATTGAAGTTAATGGAGATAATATTAGACTCAAACTGGATAGGACTATCTTCTATCCTGAGGGAGGAGGTCAGCCGGGTGATATTGGAATTATAAAAGGAGAAGGATTTAGAATTGATGTGAAAAAGGTAGAAGGAAAAGAAGAAATTTGGCATGAAGGTAGGATTAAGGGGAGGCTCCCCCAAATTGGGGAAAATGTAGAGCTCGAACTTGATTGGGAGTGGAGATATGAAAACATGAGGCAGCATACCGGGCAACACATTCTTTCTGCTATTTTAAAAAAGATGTATAACAGTGATACAACGGGTTTTCAGATCTTTCCTGATTACAATAAGATAGAGATAAACTTTGATGAGGAGTTAACATGGGAACATCTTCTTGCTGCTGAGTTAGAGGCAAATGAAGTTGTTTGGAGTAATATTCCTGTGGAGGTCAACGAGTATGATGAGCTCCCCAAAGAGATTGGCAGTTCTCTTAGGAAAGCTCTTCCAAAGGATGTAACTGGAAAAATTAGAATTGTAAAAATAGATGAAGTGGATTTAATTCCCTGCGGAGGTACACACGTAAAGAACACTGGGGAAGTTGGGTTCATAAAAATAGTTAACTTTTATAAAAAAAGCAAGAACATATGGCGTATAGAGTTTGTCTGTGGTTATAGGGCTTTGATATATCTAGATAAGCTCTTGGAGGATTATTGGAAAAGTTTAGATGAGATGTTGAATAAAAACAGACCTCTTTTTAATAGAATAATAGAAGTCAAAGAAAATCTTGAGGCTCTTGAAGAAGAAAAAGACAAGTTGAGGAGAGAGATGTGGAAATGGAAGAGCAAGGCACTTCTACAGAGTGCTGAGAGTATCAATGGAATAAGAGTTGTCTCCATTGTAGAAGATGCTTCTATGAAGGACGTCCAAGCGTTTGTAGTTCATTTTGTAGATAAAAATCCTGATACAGTAGTATTAATAGTGGGGAGCAATTACTTGATTTTTGCAAAAAATAGAGAGGTTAAAGACCTTGCAATGAATGAACTCCTCAAAGAAGTTCTCAATGAAGTCGGTGGTAGTGGAGGAGGGAGTGAGATCTTAGCCAGAGGAGGAGGGTTTAAAGAGGCTCCAGAGGAGGTCCTTAGAATAGCAAAGGCTCTCCTAAAAGAAAAAATCAAAAAGAGTTAAAGCCACTTTGGTTTTAATCCTGCCCATATTCTCATCTTTTCATGGGCGATTATCCTTGGTATGTTGCCTTTTTCCTGTGGTCCAGGATTTTTCATGTAAAAAGCGTTTACTTCGTAAATTGTTCCGAATTCTTTTCTCTCGGTGGCAATTTTGCCCAATCTCACCAGATCTACTAGAAGGCCTGCTAAAGCTGGGCTGTCGTTGATCCTTCCATTTATTATAAGCTCGTCAACTGCTCCATTAAAGCTTACATATTCAATGTGCATTGCAATGAACTTCCTATCTCCTAAGGGTTCCAGAAATCCTGTGGGCTTAATATAGTGGGGGGCATCATATCCAAGGAGCTCTTTAACAATGCTGGACTTTGTGAATTCTTTACTCTTGTTTCTTTCTTTGTCTGTTAGGGCTAGAAAGTCTGTATTTCCTCCAATGTTAAATTGAGCAATGTCTTTAACGTATCTGTTCCTCTGGGCCAAATGGGTCAGGACATCTGCAGTAAATGGAGTGGCACCTGTTGCTCCATCATCTCCGAATATCACCAAATTGCTCTCTCTAGCGAGCTCTACAAAAGCAGGGTCGTTTGCTATCAAGGTTGGAATTGCATTTACAAAAGCCGCACCATTTGTCTCTTTTGCATAAAGAGCTGCAGCATATGCATATACTTGGGTTGCAGTTAGCCTATCTCTATTGTCATTTTCAATTGCTGCAATGAGCTCTTCCTTGTTCTTAAATGGAACAAAGGCCTCTGTTGTGCAGACGTTTACTATTACATCAACTTTTAGCTTTTTCCATTCATTAACAAGGGTCTCAACGGCTTCTTTAAGAGACATTTCATCCTCCAGTCCTTCAACTTCAAAAGGTAGATTTCTCAAGCTGTTCAAGTGAATTCCTTTCTTCACAACAACGTTTTTTAGGTTCTTAGGTATGTGGCCGTCCCAATAGTTTCCAATTATCTCATAGAGAGATTTTCTAATTTTGTCTTTATCCACATCGTAACTACCAACTATTTCAATATCCTCGATTTTTATGGGGAGATCATTTTCCAAAGGGATACCATAATATCCTAATTCGCCGTTTTTTATTCTCTCTACACCGAGAGCAAAAATACTCCCCACGTATCCTTGACCTAGTATCACCACACGCACCATTCATATCACCTCTCTCTAGTTATTTTATAATTATTAAATATTTTTTGGTTTATAATCTTTTATCTCCAATATATAACACTTTCAGTGATACAAAAAGGTTGATAAATGAGCTTTTGTTCTAAAGAGAAAATTTTTCAAATGGATTATGTAAATGTTTATAAGAGTTAGTTTCCAAAAATGTCTTCGGTAAAGTTGCTACTAAGCTTCCTCTTATAATAACATTATGCCTTTTTGGCCTTTGAATCTTCCGAAATTTTCGGAGGTGGGAAGTTGTGAAAGGGAAACTTGGAGCAGTAGTTATATTGGTGGTTCTTTTTGGAGTGATGGCAAGTGGGTGCATTGGTGGCCAAAAGACTTCTGAGACAAAAATAACTACCGTTGAACTGAGTGGAGACTTTGTCAAGGATGCAGTAGCGATAGGGAAGGTTCTTGAAGAAAACGGAATAAACGAAGTTAAGTTTTCTGCATGGGGCTCTGGAGATCCCAATAGTGTTATGAGGGTTCATGGGATTGTTGAAGCAGCTAGAAGGATAAACAAGATCTGGGAAGAGAATGGTGTTAATGTAAAGATAATAATAACTGACAAACATTATGCCGCAGCTTTTCAAGATGCTTACCAAGAGTATCTTAGCAAACAACCTCTTGGTCAGGCTGGAGACTTCTTTGTAAATTCCTACGCATTCTTACCGACCCTAGCAGATGAAGGCTACATTCTTGATATAACAGAATACGCCAACGCATACAAGAGTGTAATAGAGGACTTCTATCCATCCCTTATAGAGGCTTCCAAGTTTGATGGAAAGCTATATGGGTTGCCTCAAGATACAGAGGCAAGACCTCTTTACATAAGGAGAGACGTAGCTGCAAAGATTGGTTTCAATTTAGAGGGAATCGAAGAGAAGGTTAAAAATGGTGAATTCACATGGAGCGACGTTTATCAGTGGGCAAAGAAAGCAAAGGGAAGTGGAGTGGCAGAATGGGGCCTTATACACAGAAAAGGTTCCGCTCATCCAGATTTGATTCAATTCATCTTCGCTTTTGGTGGAAAGCTCTACAATGAAGAGTCCAAGAAGCTTGTCGTTGATGTTCCTGCAATTTACAAATGGTTTTACGTTGAGTGGAAATTTGTTCAGGATGGTCTTCTTCCAGGGGATATAATGAGTTGGGACTGGGCGAAGCAGATCCATCCTGCGATTGTTGAAGGAAGGACACTCTTTGACATTGGCGGAACATGGTATTGGACAGAGTGGCAAACGAAGGATTACTATGGAAAAGAAGGGACTCCAAGACCTATAAAGCCCGACGAAGTCCAGAACTGGTTTGCTTATACATTATTCCCTGCTGGTGAAAAAGGACTACAACCAGTGACTCTGAGCCAACCCTTTGTATGGATGATAAACTCCAAAGCAGGTCAACAAAATCCAAAATATGAAGAACTCGAGGAAATATATCATGAGCTTGCTTTCTTAATGATAATAAAAGCAAGTGACCCAGATATAAATGCAATACACAGTGTAATAAGTGCTCATTTACCTGTTAGAAAAGCTGCTGCAGAGCTCATTAGTGATGAAAAGTGGCTTAACGACTTAAAGAGCCTTAATCTGGACTTGGATCAAGAAGTGAAAGATAATCTGAAAGACATAGTTGCAACTACAGTGCATCCAATAAATGCCAAGTTCCTCGCTGACGTGAGCTATATGCTAGAATATACAAAATTCGCCCCAGCTCATCCAAAATACCCTGCATTGGCCGATATATTCAAAGAGGCTTTAGATAAGGTACTAAGAGGAGAAATGACCCCAGAAGAAGGTGTTGATTATATAATCCAGAAAGTAAATGCAGACCCAGAGCTTGCTGAGAACGTAGAGGTTATTGGAGAAATTCCAAAAGACTGGCAATTCCCATGAGGTGAAGCTTTATGAAGGGAGAAAAGCTTCGAAGTCTTTCCTTTTTTCTTTCTCCAATGATAGCAATGGTGGGCATATTCTATTTAATCCCCCTTGTATTCACTGTTTATATAAGCTTCACTAAAATGAGGAACTGGAATACGGAGAAGTATTTGAGTGAGATTGTTGGTCTTTATAACTATCAAAGGCTCTTTCACATGTTTCAGCATGATCCTATGATTAGGGCGATTCTTCTAACTACTGTTGTTTTCGTGGGGATAACGCTCCTCATAAATGTTTTTGGAGGACTTCTTTTAGCATTGGGAACATTCTTTATAAATGAGAGTTCTGCTTCAAGTATTAGGCTTCTCTGGTTACTTCCTAGAATGTCCCCAATAGCTGTTTATAGTTTAGTGTGGTACTACTTCTTCCATGGGAGTGATATTGGGACATTGAATTCTATTTTGCTTAAGTTGGGTCTTGTCTCTGAACCAATCCCCTGGGGTCAAATAACTCCTTGGGGAGTGTGGAGCATTATTATCTTTGTTAATGGGCTTGTAGGGGTTAGTTTTGGTATGATAGTCTTTACGTCTGCGTTAAATCAGATACCTAAAGAACTCGTGATAGCGGCTAGGGTAGATGGGGCATCTGCATGGCAGATTTCAAAGAAAATTTTAATCCCCATGCTAAAGTGGCACTTTCTTTATGTCCTTACTTGGCAGTTCCTTAGCTTACTCACTACTTATCCTCACCTTTTCCTGTTAGTTGAATGGGATTTAGTGAATAGAGATTATGGAACAACGCTTGCTTTATATGTTTTTAACACTGCTTTTGGACGTGGAGAACAAGACCAGGGTTTAGCAGCGGCGGCAGCAGTTTTATTATCCATAATTGGCATCATGGGTGGCTATGTTACTCTAAAAGTACTCCAATTTGAAAGGATGATCCATGAGCCGAGGGGTGATGTAGAATGAGGGATGTAGAAACTAGGCCCAAGAGATATGAATGGCTGATAATAGCGGTCATCATCTTTGCAAGTCTCCCTCTTATATTAGGATTTGCTCTGTTGGTTCTCTCGAGCTTTAGCAAGGATATGATAACTAATCTAAGTCCAGAGTCTTTTCGGCCTACTATTGAGAATTGGGTAAATGTCTTTCAAGGAAAATTGGCCATAACAGGAGGTATACGTCAGAATATATTAAAAATAACATTTAATACTCTAGTAGTTGCTCTTGGAGTTTCTGGTATAGTTACCTTGATTAGTACACTTGCTGGTTATTCTCTCTCGAGAATGAAATTTAGAGGGAGAAAAGCAATGATGCTTCTTCTCCTTGTGCTTCATGCTTTTCCAGGAGTTGCATTAATTGTAGGGGTTTATCTTTTCTATCGTCTGACTTTTCCTCAAGATCCGTCTCTGGTTCGAATTTATTCATTTTTCTATGTAGTACTTGCAAGAGCGGCTCTAGAAATTCCAATGTCCGTATGGTTAATGAAAGGTTTCTTTGACACAATCCCTTGGGAGTTTGAATGGTCTGGAATAATAGATGGGGCCTCTAGGATCAAAGTGTGGTGGAAGATAATGCTACCCTTAATAAAACCAGGTATATTGGCAGTAGCTTTGTTTGGATTTTTAGCTGGTTGGCAAGATTTGATTTATGTAAGAACATTTTTAATAGACCAAACTCTCGCAACGTTTATTGAGGCCAACATTGAGGCAGAGTACTCACACATGCCTCTCATAGCAGCCGCTGGAACGCTATATCTTTTACCTACTATAATCTTTTTCCTAACGGCCCAACAATTGCTCCTCCAAGGTTATTCAGGAGGAATCAAAGGGTGATGGAGATGGTTATGATAACATTGGAAGGGATTACAAAAAAATTTGGGGATTTCACGGCGTTGGATAGAATCAATTTGGAAATAGAAGATAAAGAGTTTATGGCATTATTAGGACCATCAGGGAGTGGAAAATCTACCCTATTATATACGATAGCAGGGATATATCGACCAACTGCTGGAAGGATATACTTTGATGATAGGGACGTTACAGAAATTCCTCCAAAAGACAGAAATGTAGGTTTAGTATTTCAAAATTGGGCGCTTTATCCTCATATGAAGGTATTTAAGAATATAGCTTTCCCTCTTGAACTTAAAAAAGCTCCAAAAGGGGAAATAGAAAAGAAGGTTAAAGAAGTTTCTAAAATGTTGCATATTGAGCATCTTTTAGATAGATATCCTTGGCAGCTTAGTGGTGGTCAGCAGCAAAGAGTAGCAATAGCAAGAGCTCTAGTTAAAGAGCCAGATGTTTTACTACTGGATGAACCGCTAAGCAATCTAGATGCCCTGCTTAGATTAGAAGTCAGAGCAGAACTTAAAAGACTTCAAAAAGAGCTTGGTATTACTGCAGTTTATGTAACTCACGATCAGGCAGAGGCCCTAGCAATGGCAGATAGGATTGCCATAATCAAGGAAGGAAAGATACTTCAAGTAGGGGACCCAGACGAGGTGTATTATAAACCAGCATATAAGTTTGTAGCTGGATTCTTAGGTAGTCCACCAATGAACTTCGTTGAAGCTGAAATAAAGGAAGGGAATCTCTACATCTATCAGAGCATAATTCCAGTACCACAACAATATAGGGAGATTGTCAAAAAACTAAATATTAGTGAAGCACTCTTTGGATTCAGACCTCATGATGCAGAGATTGTTAAGGGAGAAGGGAAAGGCATTAAAGGGGAGGTTTATTCCTTTGAACCCCTTGGAAGAGAACAAATAGTCACGGTAGCAGTGGATGGTGAAGTTTTTGTGAAGGTTTTTGCTCCAGAGGGAGAACACTTCAAATTTGGGGAGAAAGTGACTATAATTCCAAATGAGGACAGGGTTATTCTTTTTGACAAGAAGACTGAGAAAGCCTTAGAATTTCTTCTCTAGTTTTCCAAAATTTTTTAAAGTGCTACCCTAATTAGGTTAAAAACATGAAGAGGGAATAGAAGATGAGAGTTGCAGTACTTTTTTCTGGAGGAAAGGACTCTACATATGCTCTCTACTGGGCATTAAAGCAAGGATTTGATGTTAAATATCTTGTGAGTATGCATTCTGAAAGTGAGGAGAGTTATATGTATCATGTCCCGAACATCCACTTAACCGAGTTACAGGCTAGAGCGATTGGGATTCCCCTTGTAAAAGGCTTTACAAAAGGGGAAAAAGAAAAAGAAGTGGAAGATCTTAAGAATGTATTAGAAGGGTTGAAGATAGATGGTGTGATTGCTGGGGCGTTAGCCAGTACATATCAAAGAGAGAGAGTGGAAAAGGTGGCAAAAGAACTGGGATTAGAAGTGTTTGCCCCATTCTGGCAAGCTGATCCAGAGGAGTATATGAAAGAAATTATTAAAGTGGGTTTTGATGTGGTAATAGTTGGGGTGTCAGCATATGGCCTAGATGAGCGGTGGCTTGGAAGAAAAATAGATGAAAAGGCCATACAGGAATTAAAAGCGCTCAATAAAAAGTATAAGGTGCATATAGCTGGCGAGGGCGGTGAGTTTGAAACGTTTGTTAGAGATGCTCCATTTTTTAGAGCGAGGATTGTATTTGATGAAGTTGAAAAGATATGGGATGAGTATACTTCTTCGGGAGTGTTGTTGATTAAAGCTGCCCATTTAGAGTCTAAGGAGTGATGATTATGAGAATAGTGGCTGCTGATACTGGAGGAGCGGTACTTGATGAGAACTATAATCCAATTGGTCTTATAGCAACTGCTGCCGTTCTCGTGGAAAAACCATACAGAACAGCTAAAATAAGTATTGTGAGGTATTCAAATCCCTTTGATTATGATTTAAGTGGGCGACAGGCACTAAAAGATGAAGCTTTTTTAGCTTTAAAACTTGCAAAGAAAGTTAAACCTGATGTAGTCCACTTAGACTCAACTCTTGGGGGAATAGAGATTAGAAAGCTTGATGATCCTACAATCGATGCTTTGAGAATCTCAGATAGAGGAAAGGCAATATGGCACAGCTTAAGCAAAGATCTACAGCCGTTAGCGAAGAAATTCTGGGAAGAAACAGGAATAGAAGTGATTGCTATTGGAAAGGAAAGTGTGGCTGTGAGAATAGCTGAGATCTATGCGGGTCTTTATTCAGTCAAGTGGGGAATTGAACACGGTCTAGAGAAAGGTTTTATCAGAATAGGCCTTCCACGATATATGAAAGTTGAAGTAAAAGGCGATAGAATCTTTGGAGAGAGTTTAGACCCTCGAGAGGGTGGGCTTTATGGTGAATTGCTTATTGAAAAGAAAGATTTTGAGTGGCAGGTTTATCCCAACCCAATAGCTAGGACTTTTATGGTATTTGAGATAAGGGCCTAAAAATTTTCGATTTTTAAATCTTTTTTCCGAACTATAAGTTTTATAGGTCTAAATTGAAAAAGCTTTGGTGGTGTC
Organism: Thermococcus sp. EP1; assembly: GCF_001317345.1. NCBI lineage: Archaea > Methanobacteriati > Methanobacteriota > Thermococci > Thermococcales > Thermococcaceae > Thermococcus > Thermococcus sp. EP1. Next base: position 467,410 of record NZ_JXCG01000001.1, read on the forward strand.
TATGGAAATAGCGAATTCACAGTCCTCGGTTGCTGTTCCTAAAATTTCAAATAAAAAGCTTCTCATGGGGAATGAAGCAATTGCGTATGGGGCTTTAGAAAGTGGCATTTCATTTGCTACTGGTTATCCAGGAACACCTTCCACAGAGGTTATTGAAACAATAGCTAGGTTAAACCCAGAAGTTTTTGCAGAATGGGCACCTAATGAAAAGGTTGCGCTTGAAGAGGCTGCGGGTGTTGCGTATACTGGCCTTAGGGTCCTTGTGACTATGAAATGTGTTGGACTTAATGTTGCAGCTGATCCTTTAATGAGCTTGGCCTATTCTGGGGTCGAAGGAGGATTAGTTATTTTAGTTGCGGATGATCCTGGTCCTCACACATCCCAAACAGAACAAGATGACAGGTATTATGGTAAGATTGCTCTATTGCCAGTATTGGAGCCTGCAGATGTCCAAGAGGCACATGATCTAGTAAAATACGCCTATGAGCTTAGTGAGAAGTACAAAGTCCCAGTTATTTTCAGGACAACTACTAGGGTTAATCATACCACTGCAGATGTTGAAGTTGGCGAGTTTATTAACCTCAATAGAGAGCCTAAATTTAAAAAAGACATTCAGAGATACGTGAGAGCTTCAATGAAAGGCAATCTTGAGAGACATAGATGGCTTAATCAAACATTAAAGGAGATTGAACTTGAATTTGAGAGTATCCCATTTAATTGGATCGAAGGAGAGGGAGAGATAGGAATCATAACTGAGGGAGCGCCATATAACTATGTTAAAGAGGTCACCTCAAAGATGGGAGAGAACTTTAAGATCTTGAAGCTTTCAACTCCTCATCCCCTACCCAGAAAACTTGTAGTGGAGTTCTTAAGAAGTGTCAAGAAGGTTATAGTGATTGAAGATGGAGCTCCTTTTTTAGAGGAAGAAGTCAAAATTGCTGCTTATGAGGAGGGAATATTGATTCCAATTTATGGGAAGAGAACTGGACATTTACCTCTTGAAGGGGAACTGACTCCGAGAATTGTAAGAAATGCCCTCTTAAAGATCCTTGGTAATGAAGGAGAAGAGTATGTGAAGCCTAAGGAGGTGGAAGAAGCGGAGAAATTAGCTCCTTCAAGACCACCAACCATGTGTCCAGGTTGTCCACATAAAGGGTCTTATAGGGCTTTGCTTGATGCCCTTAGGCAGTTAAAATTCAAAAAAGATGAACTCCCAATCCATGGAGACATAGGATGCTATGCTCTATCGCTCCTTCCCCCCTTAGAAGCAATATGGACGGAATATGTAATGGGAGCGAGTATAAGCTTAGCAAACGGCCAGAGTATAGCAATGGGGAAGAAAATAATAGCAACAATAGGAGATTCTACATTCTTCCACAATGGACTACAGCCACTCGTAGATGCTGTTTACAAAGATCTTGATGTTCTTATCATGATTCTTGATAATAGAACAACGGCAATGACGGGACATCAACCACATCCTGGAACTGGGGGAAGTGAAACCGGCAGGAAATTCAATGAAATAAATATTGAATCTCTTGTGAAAGCATTAGGAGTTAAGTATGTGAAAACAGTTGATCCCTATGATCTCAAAGCTACAAAGGAAGCTATAAGAGAAGCAATGCAAACCAAAGGACCAGCGGTTATCATAGCAAAGAGAGAATGCATAATCCCAGTTATAAGGAGAGGTGAAGTCGGGGAAATCCCCCTGGTTATTGAAAGCAAGTGTACTGGATGTAAAGCGTGTGCTTTGTTAACAGGATGTCCTGCATTAGTCTTTGATAGTGAAAGCGGCAAAATGAGAATTGATTCGCTTATATGCACTGGTTGTGGACTTTGTGAACAGTTGTGTCCGTTTGATGCAATTGTTTATCCAAACAAAGAGTGATTCTATCTCTTTTTATACCATTTATCATCATAGAAATACTTTCCATGGGCCTCTGCATAAGCTTCGGAAGTTCTTCTCCAAACGATAAAACCGTAGAGAGCAGCTATTATGATCATGAAGAGTCCTATCTCAAGGCCAAATCTCTTTATGAGTTCTACCATTCCCAATAGGGGCACTACAAAAAGGCCGAGTATTACAAGGGCCATTATTCCAAGAAGGATTTTGAATCCATAGCGTTCCATGAAGAGATCAAGATCCAAAATTCTCACCTCCTCGTCTTTTTCTGAACAATTTTATACAAACTCTCTCCATGAACTTTTCTATGGGATTTTTTGTACTCGGTAATTATTCCTTTTGTACTTCTGAGAACTAGTGCAAATGCGAGAGAGAAGCCTATTACTAATATTGCATATGCTAGCTCTTCTTTTTTGATAGCTATAAGATAAAAGAAGAGATAATGCAGAGGGACTATCAATGCTATTACTGTTATGAATATCATCAAAATTTTAAACCCGTATCGCTCCATGAAAATGTCAAAGTCCATTTTCCTCACCTTTTCCATTTGTACCAATATCTGCCAAAGATTCCACCCGCAAAAACTCTTGATTTGTTAGCAATTCCACCTAGAACTACTGCAAAGAGTAGAATGAATGCAATGATTTGCAATGCTTCGGAGTACTCTCCTCTGAAGAGATCTGGGAGTGCGGGGGCTATGAGAAATATTCCTATCATGACAGCAGGCACTCCGAAGACCAATAGGAGAAGGATTTTAAATCCATACTTTTCCATAAATAGGTCGAGGTCCATTCGACCCACCTCATTTTATTTTCCTAAATTAAACTTTAAATAATTTGTCTGTTAACTCTTGACGGTGTGAAAAATGAAAATAGAAGAGTTGATCAAACTGGTTGATGATGCAATAGCAAATGTAAAGATAGCAATAGTAAGTAGTAAGCAGAGAATTTTTGAGAGCCCACACACTTCATGGGAGTTCACTAAAAGGTCTCTTGAACTGGAAGATGAACTTGAAAAGTTGAATAAAATAAGGGAGTATCTATCGACTTTTAGTGCGGATGAGGACGTGGAGGAGAAGTTCTCAAAAGAAGAGTTGAAAGAGCTTCTAGAATACTTGAGGGTTATGCGGGAGATGAAGATACATGAATTTTAAGGGAATTGAAGAAAAAGTAATTAAGTTCAGGGATGAAAGACTCTGGAGAAAGTATCATACTCCAAAGAACCTTGCAATCTCATTGGCAATCGAACTTGGGGAACTTTTGGAACATTTCCAGTGGGAAACGAATGATGAAATCTTTGAAAAGATCAAAAACAAGGAAGTACAAGAAAAGATTGAAGAGGAGATGGCGGATATAATAATCTACCTTGTTATCCTAGCTCATGAACTAGGAATAGATCTAGATAAGGCAGTAGAAGAAAAGTTGAAGAAGAATGAAGAAAAATATCCCGTAAAAGAAATAAGAATTGAAGAGATCGTTAAAGAGCTTGGAGGGGAGATAATAGAACCGAAAGGAGAAGTAAAAAGTGTAAAGCAAGTTGTGAAACTTCTTGGTGTTCAACCAGATCAGATAATTAAATCTCTGGTTTTTATAGTAAATGAAAGTGAACCTATCCTTGTTATAGTGGATGGAAAATCAAAGGCAAGCATTGAAAAATTGAAAAAGGTCTTTGGGAACGTTAGAATGGCAAAAGCCAAAGAAGTTGAGAGGATTACGGGATATAAAGTTGGTGAAGTTCCACCGGTAGGGGTTCCCATAAGAACAATAATGGATAAGAAAGTTCTTGGGAAAGAATTTGTAATTGGGGGAGGAGGGAGGATAGATAGATTAAGTAAGCTCAGTCCAAAGAAAATCCTAGAATTTCAAAAGGCTGAACTTTTAGATGTTGCGGAATAATTCCACCAGTTTCTTCTTTTCGTCTTCTTTTAGTCTGTTCTTTATCCATCTTTCTTTAAGACTTAAGTTTTCATCTTCAACATTAAGAACAGCCTTTCGTATGCCTCCTCTGGGGAAGGTGCTATCTCCCTTATATCGAGGAATAACGTGTATATGGAGATGAGGAACTGTCTGTCCTGCAGCTTCTCCGAGGTTAATTCCTATATTGAATCCATCGGGATTTAGAAGTTTTTTGAGGTTTTGGATTGAGATTTCAATTCCCTTTAAAAGGGCAAATTTTTCATCTTCTCTTAGATCCTCCAGCTTCTCTACGTGTCTTTTTGGAACTACAAGTAAATGTCCTTTGTTCGCTGGATATGAATCTATCAAAATCCTAATCTTTTCATCCTCGTAAAGGAGGGCCCCTTGAGCTGGAATACAGAATGGGCAGTTCATATTCTCACCCCAAAATTATAAAATAAAAGAACATTATCTTAAAAACTCCACAGCTTTGTCTATATCATTTCTATAAGCTCTCAGATATCTCTTACAAGCGTTTTCCCACGTAAAAACCTCTTTTGAGCGTTTTTTGCCATTTTGGCGCATTTTCTCGAGGGCCACTGAGTTCTCTTCTTTTAGCTTACTCATCCTCAAAATAGCCTGTGCAAGAGCATTGGGATCTCTTGGTGGGACTAGCAATCCAGTAGCGTTTTCTGTATCTTCATCTAGGCTTATTATTGTGTCTTTTATTCCTCCAACAGCTGAACCTATGGGAATTGCTCCTAAACACATTGCCTCCATTTGTACAAGTCCAAAGGGCTCAAAGTATGATGGAACAATTATAAAGTCAACACTACCATAAAGTTCTCTTGTAAATTCTCTCTTTAGCATCTCGGTTATTACTTTGATGTTTTCTGGGTACTTAGCTCCCAAAGCATGAGCCCAACTTTCAAGTTCTGGATCACCTTTTCCTATTATAAGAAAGCGCATCTTTGAGAACTCACTTGGATATTCATGTGCGATAGTTTCAATTGCTTTTAGAAGGGTATCAACACCTTTCTGGCCTCTGTCAAATCTACCAATGAACATAAATGTAGTGCCATCGCTTAAGCCCAGGGCCTCTAGGATTTTTCTCCTTCTTTCTTCCCTTGGAAGAGCTTTATTTTCTAATAATTCTTCATTCCAAAAGTCACAGGCTATGCCATTATAGACATATGTTGCTTTTCCCTCAAAGTTCTTATAAAACTCCCATTCTTCCCACAAATAACTTCTGCTCACTGTAGTAACTAAATCTGCTATGTATGCTCCTACATATTCGGGATCTATATCAGGATATGGTGCGAGTTCTCCTAAGTGGGCCTCGTGGAAGTAATATGCCGGAACTTTGGATTTGTTTAATCGGTGAATTGTAAAAACTGCCGGAAGTTGGAAATATTTCTTAATTAAAGCACCCGCAAAGACAGTGTGCCAGTCATGGAAATGTAGGACATCTGGCTTTCCTTCCTTCTCTATGAGGAAATTTAAAAGTCCAACTGTGGCCTTTCCAAATTGTATTGCTTTACCCAGCATTCCCTCCCATCCCGGTCCATAAACATCCTTGTTATCTAGGAGTGGACTGCTTATAGCAAATACCCTGACTCCATTTTGGAGCCTCTCATATACTTGTATCTTCTCTTTCCCATTATAAATTGCAATCTCGAATTCTAGTGTCCTCTCGCCTTCTATATGTCCGTGGGAAGGTGTAAACACCCAAACTTCATTGCCAAGTTTTGCTAAGGTTTCAGCAATGCTTGTTATAGCTTCTGCCAACCCTCCGACTTTCACTGGTAAATATTCAAATCCTAATATTAGTATTCTCATAATACTGACCTCCTATTTTTTAGTTTTGTGACAGGTTATTCAAGGAGGATGAACTTTTCTCCTTCTATATCCTCGAAATAGCTTCCTAATCCTCCAATTTTCCATGCCTTTCCATTCTCATCTATAAGTGTTATATTGGCGGTTAGGGAGGTGTATTCATACTCTGTTACTTTGCCCTTGATGGTTGCCTCTTCCCGGGTATCAACAAAATGGCCAATAATTTCCATAGCTTTAGGTAGTTTTGTTTGATTAAGAATGGTTATGAGAGTTCTTATATTCGCAACTTCAAAGGGTTTTTTGAGTTTTTCATAATCAACGGGTTTCACGAGTTCACTGTTATCAAAGTACATTGTATAAAACCAGTGCATGTAGTTTTGGATTAATTTTGGAGACTTGCCCCAGAAGGAGTAAAACTTTTCCCTTCTCCGATCCTTTGGAAGAGCTCCAAAGAAAAGAGCATAGTCAATATCTCCAATAACCCAAGTTGCCATTAGCCAAGGTGCTCCTCCACTTTTGGCTAGAATGATATTCTCTCTATTTAACCAGTCCGGAATTTCATCAAAGTTACTTACAATGACGAAGATTATGTCTTTTCTCTTTCTAATCTCGTCCTTGAGTAGTGTGAGGAATTCAAATGGAGTATTTATTAGCACTTCTCTTCTGGCACTTCTCACTATGTATTCTGCCCTTTCGAGAGTGTTTTCAAATCCATGGATTGTCCAAATTTCTGGTATATCCTCTCCGTGAACGGATTTATATAACTCCAGAAGGGCGTCCTTTATAACTCCAATATCGTTTATTATTTCTTCTTTTAATTTTTCAAAAACAAGTTCTGGGTTCACTGGTTTATACATCCTTGGAGTACCATGCATTATATCGACGAATCCTTTTCTATGAAGGGAGCTGAGAACGTCGTATATTCTAGTGTGGGGGATCCCACTTTCTTTTGTAAGGTCTGTAGCTTTGCTTGTGCCAAGTTTTAGAAGGGTTATATAGGCTAGGCTTTCATATTTTGTTAAACCAAGCTTCTGTAGCATTTTAATTATCTCTTCTTCTCTCATTTTTCCTCCTCCTAAAAATTTTTAATATTCACTACTAATAATTTAAACATTAGAGGTGATATATAATCATTAGGGGTGTTTATTATGTATAAAATTTTCGGCTTTAGAAATGATGAATATTTAGGAAAAGTTGGAATTGTGGAATTTTCAATACCAAAGAGTGGTACATATGCTTATCTTCTGGGAAATTTCAATGCATTTAATGAAGGGAGCTTTAGGATGAGAGAACAAAGAAGTAGATGGAGTATAAAGATCGAACTTCCTGAAGGATTTTGGTATTATGCTTTTTCGATTGATGGTAATTACGTTCTTGATCCTGAAAATGAAGAGAGAGCTAATTTTAGAAGGGTTTCATACAAAGCTGAAATAAAAGCTAACATCGCGAAAATTTACTCAGGAGAAAAGTTCTATCACTATCCTTCAGTTAGTTACCTCTATTCTTTGGGTCACTATACTTATATTAGGTTTAGGGCCCTTAAAGGAAGTACTAAAAAAGTGTTCTTTGTAGAAAAAAAGAAGTATGAAATGGAGAAAAAAGCTGCCGATGACCTTTTTGAATATTTTGAAGTTAAAATTCCCAAACAAACCAAGCTTTCTTACTATTTTGAAGTTCATAGTAAAGATGGGATTCTTCATTATGGAGATTTTGAAGTTGATCTTAAGGAACAATCCAAGAAATACTGTGTTCCTTTTTGGGTTTTTGATAGGGTGTTCTATCAGATAATGCCTGATCGATTTGCTAACGGAAACCCAGAAAATGATCCAAAAGATGAAATTAGATTTGGGAATATATCTCATCATGGGGGTGATTTAGAGGGAATACTTCAGAAAATTAGTTATTTAAAGGAATTGGGAGTTAATGCTCTTTACCTGACTCCAATCTTTGAATCGATGACGTATCATGGATATGATATACTGGATTATTATAAAGTAGCTAAAAAATTTGGAGGAGACACGGTATTTGAGGAATTTATTACAAAAATGAAAAGAGAAGAGATAAAAGTTGTTTTGGATGGAGTGTTCCATCATACGAGTTTCTTTCATCCGTATTTCCAAGATGTCCTAAAAAATGAGAATAAAAGTAAGTATAGGAATTTTTACCGAATAACTGGATTTCCAGTAGTTTCTAAGGAATTTCTTGAGCTCTTAAATTCCGATATTCCTTGGAACGAGAAATACAAAAAACTTAAGTCTTTTAAGTGGAATTACGAAAGTTTTTTCTCTGTGTGGTTAATGCCTCGTTTGAATCATGACAATGAGGAGGTTAGAGAATTTATTAAGGACGTAACTCACTACTGGCTTAGAAAGGGGATCAGTGGATGGAGATTAGATGTTGCTCACGGAGTGCCACCAAAACTATGGAAAGAGGTACGGGAAAACCTACAGGAGAGTGCATATCTAATTGGAGAAGTTATGGATGACCCAAGGTTATGGGTATTTGATAAGTTTCATGGGACTATGAATTATCCTCTTTATGAAGCAATTCTTAGATTTTTTGTCAATGAGGAGATAAACGCTCAAGAATTTCTAAATTGGCTCGAACTGTTGAGTATCTATCTTGGGCCAGTGGAGTATACAATGTATAACTTTCTTGACAACCATGACGTGGATAGAATGCTCGGCTTACTTCAAGACAAAAGGAAATATGTGTGTGCATTAGTTTTTCTTTTCACATACAAAGGAATCCCTTCAATTTATTATGGAAGTGAGATAGGTATGGACAACACAAAGGGAGCATTTATGGAACGCTCAAGAACACCCATGGTATGGGACATGGAAAAGTGGGATAAGGAGTTATTTGAAATTACTCGGGAATTAATAAAACTCAGAAAAACCAGTAAGGCACTTCAAATTGGAGCGTTTGAACCTATAGAGTTTAAGGATGGTTTGCTTCTTTACAAAAGAGTGCACAAAGATGAGGATATCTTAGTAGGGATTAACTATTCAAAGAAGAGGGTAGCAATAAAAGAAACCCCTAAGCAGGTTTTATTGGGTCATTTGGATGGCAAGTATCTGGGTCCATTTTCGTTCTTTATTGCACATTCATTGTGAATATTTGTACTCTTTTATCATCCTGAAACAAAGTGAACATTAAAGCGTAAGGTATATATATCACCGGCGATGATACTAAATTTGAAATCTTTGATGAGGTGAAGGGGATGAAAAAAACTCTATATGCCTTGTTATTTATTGGAGTATTAGTCGTGGCCGTTGTGGCAAGTGGGTGTATTGGGGGAGAGACCACTACTCAACCAACGTCAAGCCCCACCCAAACCACAACAACTACTGAAGAAAAGAAGGTCACGATTGTTATTTGGCATGCCATTGGTCCGAATGAGCTTAAGGCTTTTGAGGATCTTATAGCAGAATTTGAAATTGAGTATCCAAATATTGATATCCAGCTTGAGCAGAAAGCTGATCTTGAAACCTCACTCAAAGCTGCCATTCCTGCAGGTCAAGGACCTGATCTCTTCATGTGGGCTCACGACTGGATTGGTAAGTTTGCTGAAGCCGGACTTCTTGAGCCGATTGATGAGTATGTAACACCGGAAATTCTTAACAAGTTTAGTCCAATGGCTCAAAATGCAATTGAGTATGGTGGACACTATTATGCAATGCCATATGCCGCTGAGACTGTCGCGTTAATTTACAACAAAGATTTAGTTCCAAACCCACCAAAGACTTTTGATGAGATGAAGGCTATTATGGAGAAGTACTATAACGAAGCTGAAGGAACTTATGGACTTGCTACTCCAATGGATCCATACTTCCTTTCAGGATGGGTGCATGCATTTGGTGGCTATTACTTTGATGACAAGACAAAGACTCCAGGTCTCGATAAGCCCGAGACTTTGCAGGGCTTCAAGTTCTTCTTCGAGCAAATATTCCCATATGTTGCTAAAACTCAAGATTATAATGCTCAAGTGAGTCTTTTCCATGATGGAAAAGCTCCAATGATGATAAACGGACCATGGAGCATCCCTGATGTTAGAAACGCTGGAATTAACTTTGGAATAGTCCCATTACCCGCTATCAACGATCAGCAAAGACCTCACCCATATGGTGGAGTTAGATTAATCTATGTTGCCAAACTCACAGATCCAAGTAAGAAAGATGCTATTTGGACATTCCTCAAGTGGTTTACTACAAATCCAGATGCTATAAAGACTCTTTCACTCCAAAATGGATACATTCCTGTTCTTACTGAAGTGCTCAATGATCCAGAAATCCAAAATGATCCAGTGCTCTATGGATTTGGTCAAGCAGTTCAGTATGCAATTCCAATGCCAAAGAGCCCAGAAATGGGTGCTGTATGGGGACCTGTTGGAACAGCTATCACTGATATAATTGCTGAAAAGAAGACTATTGAGCAAGCCCTCCAAGATGCACAAAAAGAAATCCTTGATGCCCTTAGTGGCGGTTGATAATTTTCTTTTCTTTATTCTACTTTTATTATTCTTCGGGGGTGAATAAATGGGCAAAAAAACCATGGCTGCTCTCGCTTTAATAATCCCTGGTATGACGGCATTTTTATTCTTCAATATCTATCCAATACTCTATTCTATATATATTGCGTTCACAAATGCTAAATTGGGCAATTTTCCAATTCAAGCCCCAAATGCTGAGGCTTTAACATTTGTTGGGTTAGAAAACTTCAAATGGGCGTTGGGTGATCCAAAATTTAGATCTGCATTTGTGTGGACATGGGGTTTTGTTGCAACAAGTGTGACTTTAAAAGTTATTGTTGGAATTCTTTTGAGTGTTCTTTATAACAATAAGTATGTAAAAGGAAAGTTCTTCTATAGGGCATTGTTAATAATCCCTTGGGCATTACCCTTGCTCTTTTCAGTGATGGTGTGGCGTTTTATGTTTGACCCTGTAGTGGGACCTATAAATATCATATTGAAGGATGTTGGAATAAGTAATCCTCCAGATTGGATGACAAGTGTAACTTGGGGTTTTGTGGCTCTAAATCTAATTGAAGTATGGCTTGCTTATCCCTTTATGATGACGGTAATAACTTCAGCCCTCCAAAGTGTACCGGACACCCTTATAGAAGCAGCGATTATTGATGGGGCAAGCTACTGGCAGAGATTGACCAGAGTTGTTATACCAATTGTAAGTAAACCAATTGCATTTGCTACTATACTAACATCTGCAGCAAGCTTCCAATACTTCCTGGTGCCATTTATCTATAACGCTGGTCTTTTTGAAGATAGATTCTTACTACTTTATGGATATAGAAAGGCCTTCGGAAGTTCAGTGCCTCACTATGGAAGGGCTGCTGCAATTCTTCTAATAGCCACGATAGTATTGGCTGTTTACATGTTTGTCAACATGAGGATAACCAAACTTCAGGAGGGTGTCAAAGGATGAAATTCAAAATTGAAATTCCTAAAAGGAGAGATGAATTAATAAAGTCGATTTTATTAACACTATTTGCCTTGTTTGTATTAGCCCTCCTCTTATTCCCAGTTTATTATATGGCAATGCTTTCAATTAAACCTTCGGGGGCTCTTGCGACTACTGAGATTGATATAGTGCCTGATGAGGTGACCTTCTCCAATTATAGGAATCTGCTTTTTGGCCATATAGAAGGCCTAATAAAAACAACAGACTTCGGGATAAAGGCAGAAAGTGGTACTATAAAGGATACCCTAAACAGGTATGAGGTGAGATTTCAAGAAGGTGAGATAACTGGAAGTTATTCGAGTAGATTTACTCTAATAGATACAGAGGTCATCGAAAGAAGTGGTGGGGAAGAGAGAGAAGAGCCGGATGGTACAAAAGTTATAGTACGGGGAGATAGTATAATACTGAAAACACAAAAAGTTGAAAGTACGGGAGGCGTTAAAAATCTCAAACTACTTGCAAAGAAAGTGACTTTGATTATACATGCTCCTGCTGAGGTACCAATAGATATCTCAAAGTTCACTAAAGTCGGAGAAAATACGTATGAAGCTGAAAACATTGAGCTTGTTTTAAAAGATGGAGGAATAATCTCCACTGAAAAAGCAACTTTTACAACTACTAATTTTGCATTCATACGCCTTGCAAAAGTTGGTGGAGAAGTCCCGGATTACATGAAACGAAGTTTGTTAATAGCAAGTTTGACTGTTATCCTAACCCTGCTCTTTGTTATTCCTTCTGCGTATGCATTCTCTAGGCTGAAGTTCTTTGGAAGGGAACATGTATTGTACTTTTACTTGATGTTTACCCAAGTGGCTGGTGGATTAGGAATAGCTGGATTGGTTGCTCTTTATGGGATGTTGGTAAAGCTTCATCTAACTAATAATATCTTTGTCTTACCCATTATTTATGCTGCGGGAGGTGTGCCATTTAATACTTGGTTGCTCAAGTCATATTTGGACTCAATTCCACCAGACTTTGATGAAGCAGCATTAGTAGATGGTGCAGGGTATCTACAAATCATAAGGCACGTTCTTATCCCAATGGCATTACCTGGATTAGCAACTGTTGCAATATTTGCGTTTATTGGGGGTTGGACAGAGTTAATTCTAGCCAATTTGCTTCTTAACCAAGAGAATTATCCTCTTACCGTATGGCTCTATACAATGCTTGCTAATTTGAGGTCTATTTCGTGGAACCAATTTGCAGCTGCTGCATTGGTATTTGCTCTTCCAGTATTTATCATGTTCCTCCTAGCCCAGAACTATGTTAGGAGTGGGCTTACTCTTGGAGGATTGAAAGAATGAGGTGATAAAAATGAAAAAGGGTTTGGCCCTACTTTCAATATTTTTGATTCTTCTGAGTGTATTCGGAACAGGAACAAAAGCAGAAGAGCCAAAGCCACTGAACGTAGTAATTGTATGGCATCAGCACCAGCCCTATTACTACGATCCAATTCAGGATATGTATACAAGACCATGGGTTAGACTACATGCAGCAAACAACTATTGGAAAATGGCAAATTATCTGAGTAAATATCCCGATATCCACGTTGCTATAGATTTATCAGGGTCTCTTTTAGCTCAGCTTGCAGATTATATGAATGGTAAAAAGGATACTTATCAAATAGTTTCAGAAAAGATAGCTAATGGGGAACCACTAACTCTTGAGGACAAATGGTTTATGCTACAAGCCCCAGGAGGATTTTTTGATCATAGGATACCTTGGAAAGGAGAACCAGTTGCAGACAAAAATGGCAACCCATATAGGGATGAGTGGGATAGGTATACAGAGCTCAGAGAAAAGAGAAATGAAGCATTCAAAAAATATGGAACTCTTCCTTTGGATGAGCAAAAGGATAAGATAACAAGCGAATTTACGGAGCAAGACTATATTGACTTGGCAGTTCTTTTCAACTTAGCTTGGATTGACTATAATTATATAATAAACACTCCAGAACTTAAGGCTCTCTATGATAAGGTAGATGTGGGAAGATACACAAGAGACGATCTTAAAATAGTACTGAACCATCAAATGTGGCTTCTAAATCATACATTTGAGGAACACGAGAAGATAAATTATCTTCTTGGAAATGGAAACGTTGAGGTGACTGTAGTTCCTTATGCGCACCCAATTGGACCTCTACTTAATGACTTTGGATGGTATGAGGACTTCGATGCTCACGTTAAGAAAGCTCATGAGATTTACAAGAAGTATTTAGGCGATAATACAGTCGAACCTCAAGGAGGATGGGCAGCAGAGAGTGCATTAAATGATAAGACTCTTGAAATATTAGCTAACAATGGATGGCAGTGGGTGATGACAGATCAAATGGTTCTTGATATTCTTGGAATTCCAAATACTGTTGAAAATTACTATAAGCCTTGGGTGGCAGAATTTAATGGCAAAAAGATTTATCTCTTCCCCAGAAACCATGATCTAAGCGATAGGGTAGGATTTAGATATTCTGGAATGAACCAGTACCAGGCAGTTGAAGATTTCGTGAATGAGCTTCTAAAAATACAGAAGGAAAATTATGATGGAAGCCTTGTTTATGTTGTTACTCTTGATGGTGAAAACCCATGGGAACACTATCCATTTGATGGTAAGTTGTTCATTGAAGAGCTCTATAAGAAACTTACCGAGCTTCAAAATCAGGGTCTTATAAGAACAGTGACTCCAAGTGAATACATTCAAATGTACGGAGATAAAGCCAATAAACTTACTCCAAAGTTGATGAAAAGGCTTGACTTTACTACGGAAGAGAGAGTTAAGGTATTAACGGAGGCTCAGAGCCTTGGAGAGCTTTATGATCTAGCAGGTGTTGAAGAGAACATGCAATGGCCAGAGTCCAGCTGGGTTGATGGAACACTCTCTACATGGATAGGAGAGTCTCAAGAAAACTTAGGATGGTATTGGTTATATCTTGGAAGAAAGACATTATTTGAAAACAAGAACAAGATAAGCAATTGGGATACTGTATACGAGTACCTCCTAAGAGCAGAGGCAAGTGACTGGTTCTGGTGGTATGGAAGCGATCAGGATAGTGGCCAGGACTTTACTTTCGATCGCTATCTTAAAACCTACCTGTATGAAATGTATAAATTTGCAGGTCTAGAAATTCCAAGCTATCTTTTTGGAAACTACTTCCCCAATGGAGAGCCATATATATTAAGAGAATTGACAGGACTTCCTGAGGGAGAAAAGAAAGCTTGGTCAAGTTTATCTTCACTAGCTGAGGGAGTGGAAGTCTATTTCGATGACAAAGGGGTACATTTCATTGTAAAGACTACAAAGGACTTTGAAATAAGCATATTTGAGCCTGGAAAAGTCATGGGTAACACCTTTACGCTTCTTCAATCTAAACCAACTGAACTTAGATATGACATCTTTCCATTTAGCAAAGACAGTGTAGGTCTTATGATAACTACACACATACTAGTAAGGGATGGAAAAGCTGAGATATACAAAGCAACGGATTATGAAAATAGTGAGAAAGTTGGAGAAGCAGATATTAACCAGATAGAAAATGGAATAGAAGTAATACTTCCATTTGACTACCTAGATAGTCCAGCAGACTTTTACTTTGCTGTTTCAACAGTTAACGAGCAGGGAGAACTGGAGATAATAACCACTCCTATTGAAGTAAAACTTCCAAAGCAAGTTGAAGGGGTCGTCGTTGCTGAGATAAAGGATGTAGAGGGAGATGATTACGGTCCTGGAACGTATACTTACGCTACAAACAAAGTTTTTGTTCCTGAGCATCTTGATCTCCTTAAGGTTAGAGTTCTTGAAAAGCCAGGATCTTATGTGTTTGAATACTACTTCAAAGAACTTGGCGATAACCCATGGAATGGGCCTAATGGTTTTAGTTTGCAGATTATTGAAGCGTACTTTGACTTCAAAGATGGGGGGAACACGAGTGCAATAAAGATGTTTCCAGATGGACCAGGAAGTAACGTAAATTTAGATTCAGATCATCCATGGGATCTCGCTATTAGAGTTGCTGGTTGGAACTATGGAAACATAATAGTACTGCCAGATGGTACCAATTATCAGGGAGAGATGAAGATCTCCGCTGATCCGGCTAGAAATGCAATAGTTGTGGAGGTTCCAAAGAAGTACCTTCCAAAACTCCCTGAATACATGGCTGTGCTTGTTGGTTCTCAGGATGGTTATGGGCCTGATAAGTGGAGGCCTATAGCTGTGGATGCTGAGGAGTGGAAAGGTGGTGGCGGTGACGTTAATGCAGTGATAGCTGGAGTAGCTCCAAGAGTCTATGATCTATTAGCTCCAGAAGGCTTTAAGCCTACTCAAGAAGAGCAATTAAACAGTTATGATGCCGAAAATCAAAAGAGAGCAGTGGTGAAAATGATACCTGTCACAACAAGTACAAATGTAATAATTGAGGTTGATGATCCCCAGGGAGATGATCATGGACCTGGCACATATACTTACGCTACAAACAAAGTGTTTGTTCCAAATCACCTTGATTTACTTAAATTTAAAATGCTTGACACAGGGGAGACTTACACTTTAGAGTTCTACTTTGCAGAACTGGGAGGTAATCCATGGAATGGGCCTAATGGTTTTAGTTTGCAGATTATTGAAGCGTACTTTGACTTCAAGGATGGTGGAAATTCATCTGCCATTAAAATGTTCCCAGATGGCCCTGGTTCAAATGTAGATCTCGACCCTGAACACCCATGGGATTTAGCATTAAGGATAGCTGGTTGGGACTACGGAAATATAATAGTCCTTCCAAATGGGGAATCAATTCAAGGGGAATTGAAGATCTCCGCCGATCCTACTAAGAACGCAATAATTGTTGAAGTTCCAAAGAAGTATCTTGAGATCAACAAGGACTATGGAGTATGGGGAGTAATTCTCGTTGGTTCTCAGGATGGTTATGGGCCTGATAAGTGGAGGCCTATAGCTGTCGAAGCTGAAGAGTGGAAGGGTGGCGGTGGAGACGTTAATGCAGTGATAGCTGGAGTAGCTCC